>NZ_JBFODV010000187.1:0-43608 GCF_040908495.1 Aeromonas sp. R1-1
TCTTCACGCCTCCTTGTTAGTCGGCGTCGCCCATACCGCGCAGTTTCTGCCCGCCTCCTTGGCGCCATAAAGCGCCTGATCCACCCGCTTGAACAGCGAGACTGCCGGTTCCTTGGGCTCGCGGACTCCCACTCCCAGACTGACCGTCATGGTATGGGTCGGGTCGGGGGCTATGGTGCGGGTCGCAGTGAGCAGGGTGTTGGCCAGTTGCTGCAGCTCGGCTTCGTGGGCGACGGGCAGCAGCAGGGCAAACTCTTCACCCCCGACACGGGCCGCCAGCGCACCGGGCGGGCAGTGCTGTTGCAACAGCTCGCCAAACTGCTGCAACACCCGATCCCCGATATCGTGGCCGTAGTTGTCATTGATCACCTTGAAGTGATCCAGATCCAGCAGGATGAGGGCGTGGCAAATCCCCTGCTCCAGAAACAGCTGCTGATGAAAGTAGCGCCGGTTTGGCAGCCGGGTCAGATCGTCGAACAGTGCCTGTTGTCTGAGCTGGGTATTGATGTGGAAGAGGTGGTGCATGGTGCTCAGGATGCCGATGCTGCTGAGCAGGATGCCGCTGGAGCGCAGCAGATCCTCGGCATAGATGGCGAGCCAGAGTGGCTGCGCCACCAGTTCATCCATGATGTCGGCGGTGGCCCCCATGATCCACAACATCAGACCGCAGGAGAGCATGCGGTAGGTATGGGTGGGCAGGTGGGCGCACTGCACCACCCAGAACAGGAACAGCATGGTGAGCCAGTTGATCACCTCGAAGCCAAAGCTGACGGCGTAAAAGCGTTCGTAGGGGAAGTGGGGCAGCAGCAACAGATGAAGGGCCATGATGGCCAGCATCACTATCCCCAGCAGCGCGATGTGGGCGCGATGCTCCCGGTCGAGATGACGATAGTGGGAGAGGCTGATGTCGAGACGATCGAACTGCATGGTGTTCCTCGGATTGGGCCTGCCATCAGCTTGCAAACCAGGGGCTGTGTAATGGCATGCCGTGGTCGGATAACAGGAAACGGCTGGTCTGTCAGTGTAAACGAGCGGGCCCGCAGCGCGCGATATCGATGACGTCAGCTTGTGGGCTGGCTCAGGGTTTGCGCACTTCTGGTGCGTGAAGTATCGCCTGCCCTGCGACAGGGCGACCCTGGGCAGGTTAGCGCAGCTCATGCGCCAAATTGGTGCATTGATGATGAGTGATCTTACTAATGCGATGATTTAAAAGGATTTAAATTTGTGGCCCGCTTTATGCTTTTTACATGTCAGACGGTCTCTTGTGGTCATCGGCGGCAGACGCAGTGATGAGGAAGTGGCAAGAGACATCCCCGTGCCGGGCGCGGGTGTGATTCTGGCGGGTTGCAGCAACACCTTGCGGTTCGCCACAGATTCAATCAGGGAAACGGAGCCGGTCTTGTACCGGTACGACAGGGAAGGAGAGTGCTCTATGGTCAAAAAATGGATGATGGCGGGTCTGACGATGTTGCCTGCCTTGCTGGTTACCCCAAGTTGGGCCGAAGAGGTCGCTCAGGTACAGGCGGCGGTGGCACCGGTTGCCGCCATGACAATCAACAAGGGTGACAACACCTGGATGCTGCTCTCGGCGGCGCTGGTGATCCTGATGTCGATCCCCGGTCTGGCCCTCTTCTACGGTGGTCTGGTACGGGCCAAAAACATGCTGAGCGTGCTGATGCAGGTCTTTACCCTGTTCTGCCTCATCTGCGTGCTCTGGGTGATCTACGGTTATTCGCTGGCCTTTACCGAGGGGGGCAATTTCTATGGCTCCTTCAGCAAGGTGCTGCTCAAGGGGGTAACCCCTGACTCCATCGCCGCCACCTTCAGCAAGGGTGTCGGGATCAGCGAGCTGATTTATGTGGTGTTCCAGGGGGCCTTTGCCGCCATCACCTGCGGCCTTATCGTGGGGGCGTTTGCCGAGCGCATCAAGTTTGCTGCCGTGCTGCTCTTCTCGGTGATCTGGTTCACCTTCGCCTATATCCCACTGGCTCATATGGTGTGGTACTGGGCGGGTCCGGATGCCTATACCAGCGCCGAGGCTGCGGCCACAGCGACTGCAACGGCCGGTTATCTGTTCCAGCATGGTGCGCTGGACTTTGCAGGCGGCACCGTAGTGCACATCAACGCCGCCGTGGCGGGTCTGGTTGGTGCCTATCTGGTGGGCAAGCGTCTGGGTTACGGTCGTGATCCCATGACCCCCCACAGCCTGACCATGACCATGATCGGCGCCTCCCTGCTCTGGTTCGGCTGGTTCGGTTTCAACGCGGGCTCCGCGCTGGAAGCCAACGGTATTGCCGCACTCGCCTTTATCAACACCTGGGTAGCGCCGGCTGCAGCAGCTCTCTCATGGACGCTGGCCGAGTGGGTGATGAAGGGACGTCCCTCCCTGCTGGGTGCGGCATCCGGTGCGGTGTCCGGTCTGGTGGTGATCACCCCGGCAGCCGGTTTCGTCGGTGTGGGCGGTGGTCTGGTGATGGGCCTTATCAGTGGCGTGGCGGGTCTGTGGGGTGTCCACGGTCTCAAGCGCCTGCTGGGTGCCGATGACAGTCTGGACGTGTTTGGCGTACACGGGGTGTGCGGCATTCTCGGCGCCCTGCTGACCGGCGTCTTTGCCAGCCCGGATCTGGGCGGCACCGGGGTGTGGGACTATGTCACCAATCAGGTGGCCGAGGGCTACTCCATCCTGACTCAGGTGAAGATCCAGGCTATCGGGGTCGGTGTCACCCTGCTCTGGTCCGGTGCCGTGGCGGCGATTGCCTTCAAGGCGGTCGACATGCTGGTGGGTCTGCGGGTGAACGGCGATGCCGAGCGGGAAGGGCTGGATGTCACCTCCCACGGCGAGAAGGCTTACAGCATGTAATCCCGAATGCCAGACAACAAAAAAACCGCCGGGATCGGCGGTTTTTTTATGACTCTAAAGCTGCAAAGCCTGAGTTCACACGCTTAGTTCACGACGGCCACGTTGATGCTGCCATTGCCCTGAGTCATGCGTACACGGGCGCCCGGGGTGAAGGTGGGGCTGGCTTTCTGCACGACCACGATGGCTTCGCCGTTCTCTTTCTTGATCTCCAGCTCGACGCCGTCGACCTGATTCATCTTGTTGCCGATGGCGTTGCCTGCCGCAGCACCGGCGATGGCGCCGCCTGCGGCTGCGATGTCGCGTCCGGTGCCGCCACCGACTGTGCTGCCCAGCAGGCCACCGACCACGGCGCCGCCAATGGTGCCAATCAGGGAGTTCTCATCGGCCTGGATCTTGACCGGGCGGGTAGAGATGATGGTGCCGTAGCTGACGGTCTGCACCTGTTTGGCGCGGTCTTTGGTGTAAACATCGCCAGAGTAAACGTCACTGTTGGCGCATCCGGTGATGGTGGTAGCTGCCAGCAGGGCAATAAGGGTCATACGCTTCAACATGGTGGGCCTCCTGGGCTGCACGTAATTTGAACAATCCGGTTGATGAGTGAACTTTACTCCAACCCCGTCACACATGAAATCGGCAAAATGTAACCAATTATGCGTTCTGTAACCGGTTTTGTCCTTGAATCGCAGCTGTACCGGAGAGGGTTTTAACCAGCAGCAGGCGGTCTTCTCCGGGGCCGAAGTAGTCGGCTATTTCCGCCTGCAATGTGTAACCGAGCCGGTAGTAGAGGCGCTGGGCCGGATTGGCCGGATCGACCGTGAGCCGCAGTTCGCTGATCTGCAGCGCCTGCTGGTTGGCCTCCATCTGGCGCATCATTCGCTCGGCCAGACCGAAACCGCGCGCCTCGGGCAGCACCGCCAGCGAGAGCACCCAGCCTTGCGACCGCTCCTGACCGAATCCCCCCAGCACATAACCCACCAGCTGCCCCTCGTATTCAGCCACCAGCAACAACTCGGGCCACAAATCCATCGCCTGACGGAAGAAGAAGGCGGGATAGACATCTTCGCCAAACACCTTGGCATCGATCTGCCAGATGGCGTGCATGTCATTGTGGGTGGCGGGGCGTAGCAGGGGCGGGTTGTGGTGCATCAGGACTCCATTGGCAGCAAACGGATCGGCAACGCCGCTGACCTTGGGGTCAACGGCAAAAAGGAGCCATAGGGTAGTGGTCATCCCCTGCCGGATGCAAGGGATTGGCGGTTATGGCGGCAGGGGGCGGCTCTGAGGCAGTTTGGGAGCTTTGCGCAAGCCGTCGAGCAGGTGGCGGAGGGTGAGCCAGGGGTGGCGCAGCAACATGCGCGGGCCGCTCCATTTCATCACCTGCTGGATCTGTTTGCGCATCGCCGGGGCGTAGCAGTGGATGTTGCAATTGGCGCAGGTGGGTTTGTGGCCGTGGCCATAACGGCAACGACGAAGACGCTGATGGGCGAAATCCCGCAACTGGCGACAGTGGCGGCAATGGGGATCCTGATGATGGTGCTGGCAGTAGAGGCGGATCATGGCGCTGACCGTCTGCTGCTCGCGCATGAGTCTGGGGTGGTCACTCGCCTTTTTGCTGGCTGCGGCGTGTGAGCCCCGGGCTGGGCTGGCATGATGACTTTTCATGGCCGCCATTCTCCTGACCTGCTCGCTTTGGGTGTTGATACAGGTCAAAAGGGGGGATAAAAAACAGGGCCCGCAGGCCCTGTGTCATCAGATGAGGCTGGTTGCCTGCTCCAGCCAGGCGAGATCCTCGCCCTCGAGCAGCGGGCTCAGGCGGCGGAACACCTCGACATGGTATTCGTTGATCCAGCGGAATTCGGCCGGGCTCAGCAGGCTGCGATCGATCAGGCGGGTATCGAACGGCACGTAGGTCAGGCGCTCGAAGCCCAGCATCGGCAGCTCGCCAACCTGTTCCAGCTCGGTCACGACTACCAGGTTCTCGCAGCGGATACCGAAGCCATCTTCGCGGTAGTAGCCCGGCTCGTTGGAGAGCACCATGCCCGGTTGCAGGGCGACCATGCTCCCTTTCGGGGCGATGCGCTGGGGCCCTTCGTGGACGCTCAGGAAGTGTCCGACGCCGTGACCGGTGCCGTGGTCGTAGTTGTAACCGGCTTGCCACAGCGGCATGCGGGCCAGCACGTCGAGCTGGATACCGGCGGTGCCACGGGGGAAGCGGGCCTGATCCAGCGCGATATGGCCCTGCAGTACCCGGGTAAACATCGCTTTCTGCTCGTCGCTCACCTCACCCACCTTGATGGTGCGGGTGATGTCGGTGGTGCCATCCATATACTGGGCGCCGGAGTCCAGCAGATAAAGGCTGTCCTGACCAAACGCGCGCGGGGTGCCGTTGGTGTGGTGGTAGTGGCACATGGCGGCGTTGGGGCCTAGCGCGGAGATGGTATCGAAGCTCGGCTCGACGTAGTGCTCCTGCTCGCGGCGGAACGCTTCCACCTGATCGGCCAGAGTGCCTTCATCCACACCCTCGAACTCGCCGGAGGCGACCAGCCGATCCAGCCAGGCGAGGAAGCGGGTCATGGCCACGCCATCACGCAGGTGAGCGGCACGCATACCGGTCAGCTCGATCTCGTTCTTGCACGCTTTCGGCAGCATGGTGGGGTCTTGCCCTGCCACCAGAATGGCGCCCGCCTCTTCCATGACGAGCTGGGTCCAGGCGTTGGCGCTGTCCGGATCGGCCAGCACCTTCTGCTGATCTTCACCGATGCGTTGCAGCACGTCGCCCAGCTTGTCGATGGGGTAGACGGAGACATCCTGTCCCACGTGTTGGGTGAAGGCGAAGCAGTCAATTTTGTCGGTATCGACGAAGAAATCCATGCTGGTGTTGGCGTAGAGCACGGCAAAGCCCAGCACCACCGGCAGCCGGTCGATATCGCGGCCGCGCAGGTTGAGCAGCCAGTTGATGGGCTCGGCCTGGGTCAGCAGCACCGCATCCAGCCCGCGCTTGCGCAGGTCCGCCGCCAGCTGTTCACGTTTGGACTGGCTGGACTGGCCTGCCAGCTCCTCGCTGTAGAGGATGACCGGGCTCTTGGTCGGCTCTGGGCGATCGCTCCAGTTCAGGTCGATGGGGTTCTGCTCGACGCGGATCAGCTCGATACCGCGGTCGGCCAGCACGGCCTTGGCATTCTTGTACCAGGTCAGGCTGTGCAGGCGGGCATCGAAGCCAACCCGGGAGCCTGACGGCAGCTGTTCGGCCAGCCACTGCACATGAGGATTTTCAATGAGGTGGAGGAATTCGAATAGTTCGGCGGGGGTTTGCATCCGCGCCTGCACCGTATAGCGACCATCGACAAAGAGGGCTGCCCGCTGTGCCATGATGATGGCGACGCCGGCAGAGCCGTTGAAACCGGTGATCCAGTCAAGCCGCTCGGCATAGGCGGGGATGTACTCGCCGAGGTGCTCATCATCGTGGGGGACGATAAAGGCGTCCAACTCCTGCATGGCCAGCTCGGCCCTGACTTGGGCGACGCGGGTTTCAATTATCTCGAAATTATTCATGTCGTTAGTGCCAGATGGTTGCTATATGAGTGTTCAGTTTTTATGGCCGCTGGCCAGGATCCGCTTGATCGACTGACCTGCTGCTTCGATATGCTGCCTGAGCAGCACCACCGCCTCGTGCTTGCGCCGGGCGCGGCACAGTTCCAGCAATTGGGCGTGTTCACGCTCCGCCTTGTCCACCCCGTCGCTGGCAAACAGCAGCTCGAAGCGGACATAGCGGTCACAGCTCAGATTGATCTGGGCGATCAGTTCAAGTGCCTGGGGGCGACCGGCTGCCTGATAGAGGGTGGCGTGAAAGCTGTGGTTCAACTCGGCCCAATGTTCGATCTGGGTGCCTGACTCCAGGGCGTGATCAAACTGGGCGAGGATCGCCTCCGCTTGCGCGAAGGTGGCTTCCGTCATCTTGTCGACGGCGTGAAACAGGGTATCGGCTTCCAGCAGTGCTCGCAAATAAAAGAGCTCTTCGATGGCCGAGGCGTCCAGCATGGTGACCACGGCGCCGCGATGGGCTTCGAACTTGACCAGCCCCTGTGCCTCCAGTTGCATCAGGGCTTCGCGCACCGGAATGCGGCTCACGGCCAGCTCTTTGGCGATGGCATCCTGACGCAGGGGGGCGCCGGCGGGGAACTCCCCACGTAGGATCCGGCCACGGAGGTTTTCCATCACCATCTGGGTTCGGGTCTTGTAGGGTGGGGTCATGGTCGGGTCACGATTGGGCGTTACAGAATTGTATATTGTATAAAGTTTGGCTGAATCTAACCTGTCACAACAGGCAAAGGCAAGGCTTTGGCCCCTTTAACGGGGGCGATGGCGGCGTTCGGGGCTCCACCAAAACAAAAATGCCGGTCAGCGTGGCTGACCGGCATGATCTCACTGATACGAAGCGAGCCTGTTACAGCTGCGGGCCTGCCGCAACCAGACGTTTGCCTTCATCGTTATCGGTGAAGCGCTCGAAGTTCTTGATAAAGCGCCCTGCCAGATCGACGGCCTTGGCATCCCACTCGGCCTTGTCGGCGTAAGTGTCGCGCGGGTCGAGGATCGCCGGGTTCACATCGTGCAGCGCGGTCGGGATCTCCAGATTGAAGATCGGCAGCACCTTGGTTTCGGCCTTCTCGATGGAGCCATCCAGGATGGCGTCGATGATGGCGCGGGTATCCTTGATGGAGATGCGCTTGCCGGTGCCGTTCCAGCCGGTGTTGACCAGATAGGCCTCTGCACCTGCCGCTTCCATCCGTTTCACCAGCTCCTGACCGTACTTGGTCGGGTGCAGGGAGAGGAAGGCTGCGCCGAAGCAGGAGGAGAAGGTCGGAGTCGGCTCGGTGATGCCGCGCTCGGTACCGGCCAGTTTAGCGGTAAAGCCAGACAGGAAGTGGTACTTGGTCTGCTCTTTGGTCAGTTTGGAGACCGGGGGCAGCACGCCGAAGGCGTCGGCAGTCAGGAAGATCACCTTGGTGGCGTGACCTGCCTTGGAGACCGGCTTGACGATGTTGTCGATGTGATAGATGGGGTAGGAGACGCGGGTGTTCTCGGTCTTGGAGCCATCATCGAAGTCGATGGTGCCATCGGCAGCAACGGTCACGTTCTCCAGCAGCGCATCGCGACGGATGGCGTGGTAGATGTCCGGCTCGGCCTCTTCGGAGAGCTTGATGGTCTTGGCGTAGCAGCCCCCTTCGAAGTTGAACACGCCGTGGTCATCCCAGCCGTGCTCGTCATCGCCGATCAGCTGACGCTTCGGGTCGGTGGAGAGGGTGGTCTTGCCGGTGCCGGAGAGGCCGAAGAAGATGGCGACGTCGCCGTCCTGACCCACGTTGGCGGAGCAGTGCATGGAGGCAATGCCGCGCAGGGGCAGGAAGTAGTTCATCATGGAGAACATGCCCTTCTTCATCTCGCCACCGTACCAGGTGCCACCGATGAGCTGCATCTTCTCGGTCATGTTGAAGGCAACAAAGTTCTCGGAGTTGAGACCCTGCTCCTTCCAGTTCGGGTTGGTGCACTTGGCACCGTTCATCACCACGAAGTCAGGCTTGAAGGTTTTCAGCTCTTCATCGCTCGGACGGATGAACATGTTTTTCACGAAGTGTGCCTGCCAGGCAACCTCGGTGATGATGCGCACGGCCAGGCGGGTATCCGGGTTGGCACCGCAGAAACCGTCGACCACAAACAGGCGCTTGCCGGAGAGCTGTTTGGTGACCAGCCCTTTCAGATGTGACCACACTTCCGGGGTAATGGCTTTGTTATCGTTTTTACCCTGGTCAGACCACCACACAGTATCCTGGGTAGTGGCATCTTTGACGATATATTTATCTTTCGGGGAGCGACCGGTGAAGATACCGGTGTTTACGTTGACGGCGCCCAGCTCGGTCACCACACCGCGCTCAAACCCTTCCAGGTCAGGGCGTGTCTCTTCCGCGAAAAGCTGCTCGTAAGAGGGGTTGCGAACGATTTCTTGGCTGTTTTTGATGCCGTACTGGTCCAGTCCTAATTGTTGGGCCAGGGTGGGTTCTGCCACGATTGTCATTGTATTCTCCTGGGTTCAGAGGTTGGTAGGGTTCTATCTGACGGTCATCCTATCACTTAGGTGGTAGAGTTTAGCGATCGCCATCAAACTTTATAAAATAGGGTATTTTTTTGTTATTAAAGTTAAAGGCGGGTTTTGCCCGCCTTTAATTAGTGTAACTGGTTTGCATCATTGCCGGGAGCCCTGCTGAACAGGGTTTCGACATCGATCCCATTAAATTGGTACTGGGCGCAGCAATAATCACAGTGCATGTCGATCTTGCCGAGCTCCTGCACCATCTCCATGACCTCTTCCTTTTCTATCTGCAACAGAGCCCCTTCGCAGCGCTCGCGGGAGCAGGTGCAACGGAACTCGACCGCCTGCGGATCGAACACCCGCACCTTGTCCTGATGGTAGAGACGGTAGAGGATCTCTTCTGCCTGCAGGCCGAACAGCTCTTCATCCTTGATGGTGCTGGTGAGCTGGGTCAGGTGATCGAAATCGTTGCTGTGATCCTCGCTCTGGGCGGGCAGCTCCTGCAGCATGATGCCGGCAGCGCGCGGCGCACCTTCGTGGTAACCGGTGCGGATCCACAGCTTGGTGGCCAGCTGTTCGGAGCGGGCGAAGTAGTGCTCCAGGCAACCCGCCAGAGTATCGGCGTCCAGCGCGATGATGCCCTGATAGCGCTCGCCCTGCTCCGGGGTGATGGTGATGATCAGCTGGCCGTTGCCAATCAGGCTCTGCAGCTTGCCATCGCTCGGCAGCTCGCCTTCATAGCGGGCCACACCGCGCAGCTGCTGGTTGTTGTCACCATTGATCACGGCCAGACGCACCGGGCCATCGCCCTGCAGTTGCACCGTGATGGAGCCTTCAAACTTGAGGGTGGCGGTCAGCAGGCTGGTGGCGACCAGCAGCTCGCCCAGCAGTTTTTGCACCTGCACCGGGTAGTTCTGGGCTTCCACCACGTGGCGGTAGGTGTGATCCAGCTGGACCAGCTCGCCACGCACTTCGTACTCTTCAAACAGATAGCGATACAGCAGATCTTGGTTGCTCATCATGTATTCCTGGCTTTTCGGTGAGGTAAATCGGGCGGGCTGGGGTTGATGCCAGCCCGGTATCAAATCGGGGTCGGTCAGTACTGTTTGACCTTGAGCAACTGGCGTCGCTCCTGCTTGTCGGGGCGGCGCTCGGGGCTGGGGGCAAACTGGCTGTTGAAGCGGCGCGCCTCGCTGTTCTCGGCCCGTTTTTTCAGGCTCTCGGCGGTCTCTTCATAGAGCTGCTGGGCCAGCGGTGCCGATTTGCGCTGCTCGCTCAAGGCCAGCACCCGCACTTCGCGTTCGTCCTGCCCCTGCCAGAAGCGGATCAGTGCCCCCACTTCCACCTGTTTGCCCGGTTTGCTGCGCTGACCATTGTAGTGCACCTTGCCCCCGTCTATCTGATCCCGCGCAATGGAGCGGGTCTTGTAAAAACGGGCCGCCCACAACCACTTGTCGAGACGAACCTCGAGGGCACTTTCTGCATGATTGGGCATGAACAGGCTCCATAACGGGGAAAAGAGGTGGTCGATTATACCAGAGCACGGGGTCGGGATAGAAACCGGGCAGCCGCCGCGCGGGGCGCAAACCATGTCAAGGTGATGCAACATATGGGCAGTTTGCTGATTCACAAGGGAAAGCCGCTGCTTTATCGGGTACTCATGGGGGCTGGGAGTGGCCTTCATACCGCGCATATAACACTGCCGCCCCGGTTGGGGGCGGCAGCGTTCACATCCATCGACCATGTCAGAGTCAGAAGTGATCGTGCTGATCCGGCTTCTTCTGGTCGTGGGGGCCTTCGCTGTGGGCGATGGCGGTGCGGATGAGGTCAACCCCGGCACGGATAATCAGCACCCCCATGTTGACCAGCTTGACGCAGACCCACATGAAGGTGATGAGCAGGATCAGCTTGAGCACGGTCTGGAACGCTTCCAGGAAGTTCTGCTCCAGCTGGGCGGTCAGGCCGTTGGCGCTGGTCATCAGCCAGGTGTAGACCTCGCGCACGAACGGGATGCGGCTTGGCATCTCCAGCACATCCAGTGCGGCAGGGAGCGCCTGGAAGATGACGATGCTGCCGAACAGGATCAAAATGACACCGATGGCGATGCCGAGGAAAAAGCCGAACTGTCTCATGGAGGGCTCCAGCATTTGCTGCATGAAATTGAAGATAGCCGCCAATAGTAGGGAGTGCCCTGCTTCATCGCAATCTTCCGTGCACCGCCAGCGCGGCGGGAACGGCGGTGATCCGGCCGCTACCGTTGCCCAACTATATGATTTCTGGGAGGCTTGTCGCCATTGTGCATAGGGAAAGCAAATTGATGTCGAGAACCCTCTTTTTACTCTTGCTGGCGCTGTTTGCCGTTCTGCCAGCCCTGAGCGCCGAACCGGCTGGCCCCACGGCAGCCGCCTGCGCCATCCGCCATCAGGATCAACTGCTGCTGGTGCAGGATCGCATCTCCTCCCGCTACAGCCTGAGCGGTGGCTATATCGATGGCGGCGAGAGCCCGCAGCAGGCGGCGCTGCGCGAACTCTATGAAGAGACCGGCTTGCGGGGGGAGGTGGTGCAGGACTTGGGCCGCTGGCAGCGAGCGGTTATCTTCGCCTGCCGCACGCTGGAACCGATTGTCGCGCAGCAAGACACTGCGTTTGTCTCCATCCTGAAGGCCCCCAATCTGGGCGGGGAGATACTCAATGCCAGGCTGATCGCGGTGGACAAGCTGCCCCGCGAGCAGCGCCGCTTCCCGGATCAGCTCGACTGGCTGCAATCCCGACTGGATAAGGTGCCCGAGAGCGAGGTGTACTGGCAGGCCGATTTCGTGATACTGGGCAATGCGCTGCATCAGGCCGAGATCCCGCTGATGGTGCGCCTGCAGCAGTGGCTGGGGCCCGATGTCTGGTGGCTGTCGGTCAGCAATCTGTTTGGTTCAGGCGGCTTTCAGCTTGCCCTGATACCTTTGCTGCTCCCGCTGCTGGGGTGGCCGCGGCTGCGCCAGCTGCTGTTCGCCATGCTCTGGCTTGGGCTGCTGGTGCAGGCAAGCAAGGAGGGGATCGGCTGGCCGCGCCCCTTCCATCTGCAACCACTGCTGGCAACCCAGAGCGCGCAAGGCTTTGGCATGCCGAGCGGCCATACCGCTTCGGCCCTGCTGTTCTGGGGGGCGCTGCTTGGCTGGCTCTGGCCTGCCCGGCGCGGGCTGGCCTACTCGCTGGCGCTGTTGCTGGCCCTCACCACCGGTCTAGCGCGGGTCTGGCTCGGGGTGCACTTTATCTCCGATGTGGCGGTTGGCCTGCTGATTGGCGCCTTGCTGCTGGCGGTTCGCCCATACTGGCGGCTGGATCAGCGTTCATCCGCTTGGGGATTGCTGATCGCTACAGCACTGGTTTGCGCTGGTCTGAGCCAGTCGGCCCATCTGGCCGGGATCGGGCTGGCGGCGCTGGGCCTCTGGCTTGGGGAGCGGGTCACGCAGGTGCGCGACGGTTATTCTCCGTGGCTGACCGGCGCCGTGGTGCTGGCTGGCATGCTGTTGATGGTGGCGGGCGCGTGGGTATTGCCGCTGCTGACCAGCAGTTCGCTGGCCATACTGCTTGGTCAGTTTGTGCTCTTTTTCGGGCTGGGGCTCTGGTTGAGCGCTGGCCTCTGGTGGATACTATCTCTCTTGAAACAAGACTCTCGACCCAGGGGCGGATGCCCTGACAGGGAAACCCTATGAACATGAAAAAAGTGGATTTGGCCAAGATAACCCTGGGGGTGCTGTTTCTCAGCATCCTGATTATCTCCTGTTTCCTGGTGCTGAAGCCCTTCCTGCCCGCGCTGGTGTGGGCCACCATGATCACCATCGCTACCTGGCCGCTGATGCTGATGGTGCAGCGGGTGCTGTGGGGCAAACGCACCCTGGCGGCCCTCTTCATGACGCTGGTGCTGCTGCTGATGTTCGTTATCCCGCTCTTTATGACGCTGGCCAATGTGGCGGAGAAAGCACCCATGCTGATCGAGTTGGGTACCCATATCAGCCAGTCGCCGCCGCCCGAGCTGCTCTGGCTGCAACAAATTCCGCTGGTAGGCGACAAGCTCTACGGCTTCTGGCAGCAAATTCTGGCGAGCGGTGGTCAGGTGCTGTTTGCCAAGCTGGCCCCCTACTTTGGCCAGACCGCCCGCTGGCTTGCCGCTCAGGCGGGCAATCTTGGGCTGCTGTTCGTTCACTTCCTGCTGACTGTCGGCATCTGCGGCCTGCTCTACCACTCCGGTGAAGTGGTGGCGACCGGCATTCGCCGCTTTGCCCACCGTCTGGCAGGGCAACGGGGCGACAACGCCACCGTACTGGCCTCTCAGGCGATCCGTGCCGTGGCCATGGGGGTGGTAGTGACCGCGCTGGTGCAATCCTCGGTGGCCGGTATTGGCCTGCTGATTGCCGGTATCCCCTATGCCATGGTGCTGGTGGTGGTGATGTTCTTGCTGATCGTCGCCCAGATCGGCCCCTTCCCGGTGCTGCTGGCCTGTATCGGCTATCTCTACTGGAGCGGCGACACCACCTGGGGTACCTTCCTGCTGGTCTGGTCACTGTTTGCGGGCACCATGGACAACTTCCTGCGCCCCTTCCTCATCAAGCGCGGCGCCAATCTGCCGCTCATCCTCATTCTGGTGGGGGTTATCGGTGGCTTGCTGGCGATGGGGATTATCGGTCTGTTTATCGGCCCCGTGGTGCTGGCGGTGGGTTACACCCTGCTGGATGCCTGGATCAAGGAAGATGACCAATCGGCGACCGCGGCGGTTGACGCGCCCAAAGCCCAATAACGATTCAGTAAAAAGACGAATCAGTCACCATAGCTGATACAAAGAGCCGCCCATAAGGGCGGCTCTGTTATTTGTGGTGATTGTGATTATGGCGATGGCGTCAGATTGGCAGATCCGCGCCAACCTGCATATCCCACATATTACCGTCTGATGTAGGTTCGATTAGCGAAGCGTAATCGGACGATCGAGATGCCGTTGTTCCGGTATTTCCGTGAATCAGCGGCATCTGGCAGAGGAGAAATATGGATGGCCGTTATAGCGGGGAATTAATTTACGCGAACGTCCGATTACGCCTGACGGCTAATCGAACCTACGGGCTGGAAACGCCACGCGTTGACAGTCCCTCTTGAGGCGTTTGTTATGTGCGTTTTTATTTTTTCATCATTAGTCGACATGCAACAGAAAGATGGTGCCATTTAGTTGCAAAAGTGTCTGATACGACGTACCAGTCATTTACGGAATTCATTGAGCCATGGTGCTCACCCATACATGAGCACGAGCACTCGTGGCCTTCCGCATTCCAACATGCTGGGGCGCATTTTTCTTGCTGCCTATATGGCTGGATAATATAAACCTTCCCATATTTTTGTAGACAACGTTTAACTAAGTCATTGAACCAAGCTTTAGGAGTTTCCCACCATTTATGTTCTGTATTCCATTTAGGTTTTCTAGTTGCATTATTTCTAAGCCAAGCCATATTCGTTGTTTCAAATGGAAGCTTTACATATAAGGGTGCTCCTTTTTCTCCTGTGCGATACAACACAGGAATTGACCGTTGATTTAACAATGTAGCTAACTTTTTATCATCTACTTCAAATTCCATCTTTACCTCCAGCAACGCCAAAGCACATAACAGAGATTAGATGGAAAGCGGTACTAATCCGTTAATAGAGCCTTCCATATAACTCTGGTTCGCCCTGATTACCGTCACGAAAATTCATTTTAAATCACAACATCACCGCCCAATCTCTGGTGCTGAACCTATTCGCTCAACATCTCCCTTTGGCTCTATTTTTGGCCATCGAGCAAAAATACACTTTCGGAGCGGCAATGGAAAGCGCCATCCGGTCTCCTCTTCATAAACAAGTCAGTAGTGTGATCGGGGGCTATATATCAAAAAATCGAAGGAGTGCCGCGCCTTCTGCTACTGGCTCGGCCAGCAATTTGCTGACGGTGAACCCGACCGGGAGAATGACGGGCTTGCCACCCTCTGAGGCAGGTCACTGAATCGGGGGCGCTGGCGTGGTTAAATGGTCGGCTCACATCTTGCCGGATATTGCTGTGACCATGCCATCTGACCTTCAGCCGCTGCTCGCTTGGCCCGACTATCTGCAGGCATCCTGGCTGCGCTGCGCCCACCAGACCAGTGCCACCCTCTGGCATCCGCCCCACTGCGCCAAGGGGCAGACCTTGCAGAGCCTGCGCCAGCGCAAGCGCGACCTGCTCACCACCGGCGAGATGGCCCTCGAAGATCTCTACGAATTTATGGAGGGGCGCCCCTGCGCCCTGCTGCTCACCGACGAGAGCGGCTGCCTGCTGGCCCAGACCGGCCATCCCGACACCCTGCGCGAGCTGGCGGCGCTGGGGTTTGGCCCCGGCGCCTTTTTCAGCGAGGGGCGCATCGGCACCAATGCCATCAATCTGGCGGCGCTGGAGGGCGTGCCGCTCTGTGTCAGCGGCCCCCAGCACTTCAACCAGACCCTCCATCCGTGGCATAGCTGCGCCAGCCCGGTCTACAACAGCAATGGCCGTCAGGTCGCCATCATCGCTCTGATCTGCAAGGTGGAGGAGGCGAGCGCCGGCGATCTGGCGCTCACCGTCAGCGCCGGGCGCGAGCTGGCCCATCTGCTGCAGATGGAGACCCTGATGCAGGAGTCCCAGCATCACCTGAGCGAACTGTACGCCCTGCTCGATGGCATGGATGACGGCGTGCTGGCCTGGGATCCGCAGGGCCGACTGCGCTACCTCAACGCGCTGGCGGCCCACCGGCTGCGGCTCGATCCGGCGCTCTGTCTCGGCCAGCCGCTGGAGCAGCACTTGCTGTTGCCCCAGCGGTTGCAGCTGGCCATCAGGGGGCAGACGCCGCTCAGCCATGTGGAGGTGACGCTGGAGCGGCTTGGCGCGCAGGAGGGGGAGTTCATCAATGCGCTGGTGAGCCTCAAGCCGCTGCCGGGGCCCGAGGGGGTCAGCTTTATCGCCCTGCTGCACCCGGTCGATCGGCTGCGGGCCATTCACCAGCTGCGCCAGACGGTACCCGAGCTGTCGGCGCTGGTGGGGGAGTCGAGCGCCATGCGCAAGCTGCTGCGCTATGCCCGGCAGGCGGCCCAGAGTCAGGGGCCGATCCTGCTGCGCGGCGAGGAGGAAGTGGGCAAGGCCCAGCTGGCGGAGGCGATCCACTTTGGCAGCGAACGGGCCGCCGGGCCGCTTATTACCCTCAACTGCAAGGCGCTGCCGAGCGAGCGGATGGCGCTGGAGTTGATGGGCTCTGACGAGGCGGGGCAGGAGCGGGCAGGCAAGTTCGAGCTGGCCCACGGCGGCACGTTAGTGCTGGAGCAGGTTGAGTGTCTCTCCGCCCCCATGCAGGCGGCGCTGCTGCAACTGCTCAAGACCGGTCGCATCCAGCGCTTCGATTCGGCCCGCATCCTGCCGCTCAAGGTGCGGATCATCGCCACCAGCAGCGCCCCGCTGGAGCAGTTGGTGCAGGAGGGGCTGTTTGGCCGCCAGCTGCTCTATGCCTTGCAGGCGTGCGAGCTGTGGCTGCCGGGACTGCGGGAGCGCGCGGCCGATCTGCCGGGCCTGATCAGCCAGCAGCTGGGGGCGCAGGGGCGCGAGCCGGTGCGCCAGTTCAGTCCGGCGGCCCTCGACTGCCTGCTGGCCTATCCCTGGCCCGGCAATCTGGGGGAGCTGCGCAGCGCCGTCGAACATGCCCTGCTTCACGCCGGTCAGGGGCCGATCCCGCCCGAGGCGCTGCCCGCCGCCATTCGGCACGGTTATCAGCAGGTGGCGGACGAGGTGGTGGGGCAACCGCTGCTCACGCTGGCGGAGCTGGAGCGGCAGGCCATCCTGCGCTGCGCTCACGCCTGCAAGGGGCAGGTGAGCCAGATGGCCCAGCATCTGGGTATCAGCCGCACCACCCTCTGGCGGCGACTCAAGTTGCTCGAGATCGATCCCGCCGACTATCACGGCTGACGGTTATTAAGGCCGTTGCGAACCGGCCCGCAGAAAACGCAACGGCCCCGCAGATGCGGGGCCGTTTTATATGGCGAGGTCAGGACGTAGGGTGCAATAAGCGAAGCGCATTGCACCGGCAACCTCGCGGCTCCAATAATGGTGCAATTTCATTGCACCCTACGGTTACCTCTCCTCATCCTCTCTCAAGTGGAGAGAGAATCTTTAATGTGATTGGTATTACAGCCCCAGCTGGTGGGCGGTGACGATGGCCGCCAGCACATCCTCGGCGGTGACTTTGAACGGCATATTGTGGATAGTCTCGCCCTCGGCGGTGGAGGCTTTGGCCACCTCCATCAGGCGCGCCATATCCAGCTCCTTGACCCCCATCATATGCAGGTTGGTCGGCAGGCCCACCGAGCGGCAGAAGGCCAACACGGTTTCGATCTCCGCCATCGGGGCGTTCTCCAGCACCAGCTGCACCAGGGTACCGAACGCCACTTTCTCACCGTGGTAGAGGTGGTGACACTCGGCCAGCTGGGTCAGACCGTTATGGATGGCGTGGGCGGCGGCCAGACCGCTGCTCTCGAAGCCGATACCGCTCAGATAGGTGTTGGCCTCGATGATGTTCTCCACCGCCTTGGTGCAGAGCCCCTGCTCCACCGCCAGCTTGGCCTTGTAGCCATCGGCCAGCAGGGTCTTGTAGCAGAGCTCGGCAATGGCCTGCGCCGCCAGCGTGGAGGCGCCACCGGCCATGGTCTGGCAACCGGAAACCTTGTTGGCGCGCGCCTCGAAGTAGGTAGAGAGCGCATCCCCCATGCCGGAGACCAAGAGCCGCACCGGAGCGCGGGAGACCACGCCGGTATCCATGATGACCATGTTGGGGTTGGTCGGGATCATCAGGTATTCGCTGAACTGCCCTTCCGGGGTGTAGATGACCGCCAGCGCGCTGGTGGGGGCATCGGTGGAGGCGATGGTGGGCACTATGACCACCGGTACCTTCTGGTAGAAGGCGACCGACTTGGCGGTATCCAGCGTCTTGCCGCCGCCGATGCCGATGATGACGTCAAACGGGGTCTGCTTGCAGCGGGCCAGCAGGCGGTCGATCTCGGGGCGGGAGCACTCGCCGTTGAAGCAGTCGAACTCCGGCTTGATACCGGCGCCGTGGAAGCTGGTGGCCACGGTATCGCCGACCAGCTTGGTGACGAAGGCGTCGGCCAGAATAAGCGGCTTGCTGCCGAGCGCTTTGACGTAGTTGCCGATATTGGCGAGGGCCCCGTTGCCTTGCACGTATTTGCTGGGGCTGATGATGATGCGGTCCATATTTTATCCCTCTCTCTTTATGAATTAAGAATCGGGGCGAAGGGGCGGCAGTGCCGGGGACTCCTTCGTCTTGAATGGTGCTGCACAGGCTCAGCGAGCGAGTGCAGCCCCTTGAAGCAGTGGCGTCAGTCGCCGAAGCGCTCGTCGGCCAGCTGCTGGAAGCAGGTCAGGGCGGCGGTGGCATCCTCGCCGCGCGCCAGCAGGGTGAGCTGGTCGCCCTGACGCACGTTGAGCATGGCGAGCCGGGTCAGGCTGCGGGGATTGGCCTCTTTATCCCCCTTTTGCAGCTTGAGCTCAGCGGCAAAGGGCTTGAGGGCGGCTACCAGCCGGGCGGCGGGGCGCACATGCAGGCCGTGGGGGTTATCCACCACCACCTCGCAGCGCAGCCAGCCGTCGTCGGCAACGGGGGCTGTCTCGGTGGCGGCCTGCGCCGCGCTGGCAGGCAGCATCGCTTGTTTCGGGCCAAGGGCACCGAGCGCCTCGGCGGCCACCTCATCCAGCGTCAGGCCGGAACCGGCCGCCACCACAGCGGCCAGAGTGCCTTCGACCAGCGGAGCGGGGCAGAGCCGCACCCTCGCGCTCAGCTCCGGGGGCAGCAGTTCGAGGGCGGTCTCGGCACTCAGGAGAGCGCTGCCCAAGTCCATCAGCACCAGCACACCGCTGCCGTCATCCGCCTCTTCAATTGCACTCATCACCGCGATGGCGTCGGTGCCGATGGGGTGGTCGGGATCATCGACCCCGGCCGCCAGCAGCAATCTGGCCGGGCTGCCGAGCTGGTCGGCCAGCGCTTTCAATCCGGCCGCCAGCATGGCGCTGTGAGAGACAACTACGATTCCGATCATGTCACAACCTCGCTCTGTCACGCAGGGCGGTAAGCAGCAGCAGGGTCGAGGTGGCCCCGGCATCCTGATGGCCGATGCAGCGCTCGCCAAGATAGCTGGCGCGCCCCTTGCGGGCCTGCATCTGGATGGTCGCCTCGGTACCGGCTGCGGCTGCCACCACCGCCTTGTCCAGCGCTTCGTTGAGGGGCAGCTCTTGCTGCTGCGCCTGTTGCAGGGCGGCCAGTGCCGGCCACCAGGCGTCGCACATGGTCTTGTCGCCCGGCTCGGCACGGCCGCGCGAGACGATCCCCTCCACCCCGTCGCTCAGCATTTTGCACAGCTGGCTGAGACTGAGGCTCTGGCAGGCATCGCTGCTGGCCGCGGCCCGGATAAAGAAGGTGCCATAGAGCGGGCCGCTGGCACCACCGACCGAGGAGAGCAATGTCATGCCGGTGGTTTTCAGCACCTGACCGATATCCTTGTCCGCCACTGCTGGCAGCTTCTCGGCCACCTTGGCGAAGCCGCGCTGCATGTTGAGGCCGTGGTCGCCGTCGCCGATATCGGTATCCAGCGCGGTGAGGTAGTCACGCTGCTCGGTAAAAATGTGTTCGCAGTCGAGCAGCCAGTTGACGATTTGGTGTTTGCTTAGCATGGCTATCGGCACTCCTTAGCAGCCGCGACGCAGGGCGGGGGTGTGAACGGGGGCATCCCACAGGGTCATCAGTTCGTCATCCACCTTGAGCAGGGTGATGGAGATGCCGGTCATGTCGAGGGAGGTGCAGTAGGGGCCGATCAGGTTGCGCACCAGATGGATGCCCGCCTCCTCGCACAGGGTCGCGAGGCGACCATAGACACCGTAGAGCTCTGAAATCGGGGTGCCGCCGAGGCTGTTGACCAGCGCGATGACCCGATCACCCTTGTTGAGCGGTTCGATAAAGGTGTGCTCCTCCTGCCAGCTGCCGCTGGTGCGATCCCAGTGGCGCAGGGTGCGGCCATAGGGGGTGTTGTCAGTAAGCTCGCTGAACATATCGTCCACCAGGGTATTGAGGTCGGTGAAGGGGCGACGCTCGATGCCCGGCTCGCCGTGAATACCGACGCCGAACTCCAGCTCGTTGTCCGCCAGAGTGAAGGAGGGCTTGCCAGCAGCAGGCACAGTGCAGGCATGCATGGCCACGCCTATGGTGCGGCTCTGGTTGTTGATACGACGGGCCAGCGCCTCGCAGCGCGCCAGATCGTAGCCCGCCTCGGCGGCGGCACCGACCAGCTTCTCGCACAGCACTGTAGTGGCGACGCCACGGCGACCTGCGGTGTAGAGGCTGTCTTTGACCGCGACATCGTCATCGATCAGGGCGAAGCCCACCTTGACCCCATCGCCGTGCAGCAGCTCGACCGCGGTCTCGAAGTTGAGTACGTCGCCGGTGTAGTTCTTCACCAGAAACAGCACGCCCGCGCCGCCATCAACGGCCTGACCGCACTCGTACATCTGATCCGGGGTCGGGGAGGTAAAAATCTCGCCGGGGCAGGCGCCATCCAGCATCCCTTTGCCCACCAGCCCGCCGTGCATCGGCTCGTGGCCGCTACCACCGCCGGAGACCAGCGCTACCTTGCCCATCACGGGGGAGTCGGCGCGGGTGATGTAGTGGGGTTCGATACGTACCTTGAGCTCGGGGTGGGCGGCTGCCATCCCCATCAGTTGTTCACGGACCACGGCATCGACGGCATTGATCAGTTTCTTCATGGCTCACTCCTTGGCTTGCCACCGCTCGGGTGGGCAAATGGTTGATGGAGCCAGTCTAACGACAGAAAAAGGGATAAAAATGACGGGCGATTTGGTTCGGATTTGAAACAGCAGAAGGGGGATGGATGTTTCAATCTGAAACGGCGCGGGGCTAGCGGGCGGGAAACTGTTAGCTGACTCACAGCCATGAAAAAGGGCCCCGCAGGGCCCTTCGCTATAACCGGAATATGCGGGCGGGTTAGATGGCCCAGCCACCGGCATAGAAGACCACCAGCGCCAGGGCGATGATGACGGTGCCGACGTTCAGCTTCTTCCACTCGGCAGCGAAGATGCGGCCAACGACCAGCGCCACGAAGCCCAGCATGATGCCGGTCACGATGTTGCAGGTCAGCACGATAAAGACGGCGCACAGCATGCCGGAGAGCGCATCGACCGAGTCGCTGAAGTCCAGCTTGGTGACGTTGCCCAGCATCAGCAGACCGACGTACATCAGAGCCGGTGCGGTGGCGTAAGCCGGTACCAGATAGCTGAGCGGGGAGAGGAAGATCATCAGCAGGAACAGTACGCCGACCAGCGTGGCGGTCAGACCGGTCTTGCCGCCTGCTGCGGTGCCTGCGGCAGATTCGATGTAGACGGCAGCCGGAGCGCCACCAACGGCACCGGCCACCATGCTGCTGACGGAGTCGGCAGTCAGGGCCTTGCCGCCGCTGATGATGTGGCCACGCTCGTTGATGAGGCCAGCCTGACCGGCCACGGCACGGATGGTACCGGTAGCGTCAAACACGGCTGTCATCACCAGCGCCAACACGGTCGGAATGACCACCGGATTGAGGGCGCCCAGCAGATCCATGCTGCCCACCAGAGAGCCCTTCTCTCCAGTCAGGCTCGGCATGGCGAAGAAGCCCTGCCAGGTCACTTTCGGATCGAAGATAAGGCCGAGGATGGAGATGGCGATAATCACCATCAGGATTCCGCCCGGCACCTTGCGACGCTCCAGACCGAAGATGGCGGCCAGACCCAGCACCGTCATGATGACCGGGAAAGCGGCCACTTCACCCAGCTGCACCGGCAGACCGGCCCCTTCGTTCTTGATCACCATGCCGACGCCGTTGGTGGCGATCAGCAGCAGGAACAGACCGATACCGATGCCGGTGCCGTGAGCGATGCCGGAGGGGAGGTTATCCAGGATCCACTGGCGCACGCCGGTGACGCTGATCAGGGTGAACAGCACCCCCATCAGGAAGATGGCACCCAGCGCGACCGGAATGCTCAGTCCCTGACCCAGTACCAGACTGAATGCGGTAAAGGCGGTGAGGGAGATGGCGCAACCGATAGCCATCGGCAGCTTGGCCCACAGCCCCATCAGCAGGGAGCCGAAGGCGGCGATCAAACAGGTGGCCACAAACACCGGGCCCTGCTCAAAGCCGGCAGCACCCAGCATGTTCGGCACCACTATGATGCTGTAGACCATCGCCAGGAAGGTGGTCAGCCCCGCGACCAGCTCCTGACGCACGCTGCTGCCGCGCGCAGAAATGGAAAAATAAGAGTCCAGAAAGCCGCCAGTCCCTGTTTGGGCGGCCATATCTTGCTTTGCCATAACTAATCCTGAAAGTGTGAAGGAAATCGTTTGCGTTGGTGGCGCGCAAAATAGCAAGAATTCGCGGCAAATACAGCGGATAACCTGACTTTTTCGTCACTATTTTACATTTTGAGTCCATTCGGAGCTCATTCTAAGACTCAAGCGGTGAGAGCGTGTAAGGGAGGGATCAAGCGGTCGGGGGAGGGGAGATCTGTGAGGAAAAAGCGGGGAAAAACAAAAAACCCGCCTAAGCGGGTTTTTTTAAATTCTTGCAGAGCTGTCAGCAGTTGGCATGAGCCATCAGCAGCATGCTCCGGCTTGAATTACAGACCAACTACGTTGGCAGCAGCCGGGCCTTTCTGGCCTTGCTCGATGGTGAACTCAACGCGCTGACCTTCGTCCAGGGTTTTGAAGCTGGTGGACTGGATAGCGGAGAAGTGTACGAACACGTCTTTGCTGCCGTCAGCCGGGGAGATGAAACCAAAACCTTTCTCAGCGTTGAAGAACTTAACGGTACCAGTCATTTTGTTAGACATAATAATTTCCTTAAATAGTGTTGAATGCCACCTAAATGGCAATTTTTGATTTTTCGTCAGCAATACGTATGGGGAGCACTAAAGAAGGAGAATTATTTGATAAGGATTATCCGAGGATAACGCTTATGCTAATCACTGCTTTACTAAAATGACTGCCTAACATAATCAGGTCTGAACTGCCGAACCATCGAGAAAGATTAAAACACGCTCTCATTTTTAAAGCAAACTTTATCTCGATATTAATGTTTTGTAACAGCCAAAAATATCATTTTTTATAGTAAACATGATGCATTTCAACGGCATAGAAAAATCAGTGCAGACTCATATCACCCTGTGGCAAGTCAGATTCGGCTTTTTTGTCCTGACTATGTAGCCAGTTCTGGCAAAAAATATGAGAAAAAATGAAAAGGTGGTGAGAGACGGGGATTGTCAGTTGGCGTTTTCTCTAACTCACAATGTAAATCACTTCTTTGCTGCTGCGATTAGCTTCTGAGTTGCAAATCAATGGCAGCGCCAAATCTGGCTCATCGAGCATCGCCCAGACATGCAAACGCCCGCAGGCACCAAGTGCCAGCGGGCGTTTTGCAAGAAGGGATCAGCGCTTGCTGCGAAACTTGTTGCTGACCGAATCAATCCAGCTGAAGGTTTCCGGCAGCACCTGGTTCTTGGCGCGCTCTTTGGCTTTCTCGCGAGCCAGCTTGGAGGCTGCCTTGGCCGCTTCGGCGCGGTCGGCCACAATTTTCAGGCGACCCTCTTCGCGGATCTTGTTCCGCTCTCCGTTGGTCAGCTGGTGGTCTGCATTGGCTTGTGCCTTTTGCAATAACAAGGCTATCTCGGCTTTTTCGGCCTCGGTCAGATCTTTCATTTCCAGCTTTTTCACGGCGCGCTCCTGCGGCAGGGTGGTTAGACACCCTAACACAGTTGTGCCGATCACTTCTTATGCAATCGGCTTTCCGGCAGTAAAAATGCGGGTTTGTGCCAACTTTCTGTTATTTCGCTGCCACTTTCCCGCCTGTTTGCCACATTTCAATTTATGGCGAGCGGTGAGGGCAGCTCTTGCTCCTCCGGCTCGACGTGGATCAGCACGATGGCGTGGGGCAACTGCGCCATGATGGCGTGTTCGATGCGATCACAGATATCGTGGGCTTCGCCGATGCTCATCTCCGGGGGCAGGGTGAGATGGAAGTCGATATGGCGGCGGCGTCCGGCACGACGGCTGCGCAGATCGTGGAAACCGCTGGCGGCAGGGCAGCATTCGGTGATGATGCGGCTGGTCATTGCCAGCTCTTCCGGGCTCATGCTCTGGTCGATCAGCGGCTGGAAGGCCTCGTTGAGCATGCTGATCGCCTCTCTGACAATAAAGATGGCGACCGCAATGGCGACCATCGGGTCGAGGATGGCGAGTGAATGGCCGAACAGACCGGCCAGCCAGATCCCGCCAAGACCGACGGCGACCCCGGTGGAGGTGAGCACGTCCGCCTTGAGATGAAGCGCATCGGCAGCCAGCGCGACCGACTCCTCCTCTCGGGCCACCTTGTAGAGGTAGGCAGAGACGCCGCTGTTGACCAGCGCCGAGATCACCATCACCAGTACGCCCCAGCCAATGCTTTCAATCGGGCTGGGGGTGAGCAGCTTGTCGACGGCTTCGAAGATGATCCAGCCCGCGGCCAGCAAGATAAGCAGTGCTTCGATGACGCCGGAGACATTTTCAATCTTGTCGTGACCATAGGGGTGGCGCTCATCAGGCGGGAGATCGGACTTTTTCACCGCGAACAGGGCGATCAGGGCCGCCACCAGATCCATGGCGGAGTGGATCGCCTCCGAGATGATACTGACCGAGCCGCTGGCGAACCCGGCCACCATTTTCATGATGATCAGACTGATATTGGAGCAGACCGACACCATGGCGGCTCTGGTTTTTCTGTTCATGTCACAGCTTCCTGAATAAAAACGGATATTTCGGTGCGGCGCGTATTATATCCGGCTGACCGGAAATAACCTATTCGGTGTTGTAACCTGATGTTTCCGATGATATTGCGAATGCTTATTAAAATGGTGACCTCTTGCGCGGAAATAAATAATGAGAGGGATTTATATTTCTCCGTGAAAATATCTAGCCAACGATGACTTAATATAAGCGTGACAACATTTAATAATGCGAATTACTCTTTTTTGGTCTTTCCTGTTGAGGTCGTTTGGCCTCCCCTCTCAAGGGGCTGCACGCGACATCTTTTGGACGAGAATGAGGCTGGATCCGGATGCCGCTGGAGGGTATGCTGGGTCTGGTGATGGTCTTGCACCATCCCACCAAGCGTACTGAAGTTGATGATTCGGATGGCATGCTGGCTCCCATGAGGAACCAACTGTCTGGGTAACATTTTTGGAGTTTGATGATGAGTAACAAAGAACATCACAACGGCAAAGATGCCAAGAAAAAACCGCAGATGTCACTGAAAGAGAAACGCGAAGCCAAACGTCAGAAAGCAGAACTGAAAAACGGCAGCGCAATGAAGTAACGCTCCCCTACTGCTGTTCCTTCGGAGCCAGTACAAAGCCAGCCCTTACCGGCTGGCTTTTATGTTTGTGGCTCACGGCGTGGCGCCGTAAGCCGCGAAAATCTGGTGATAACGACCATCCTGACGCATCGCCTCAAGGCGCTTATCAAACAGATTGCGGGCATCGGCCGTTCGGAAGGCAAAGTGATAGACGGTGGGCGGGAAGAGGTCTGCTTGCCTGACCTGATTGCGCTCGTAGTGCTCGCCTGCCTGGGCGGTGGCGATCAGCTGGTCGAGGTAGTAGTAGAACACCCGCTCCTCCAGTACGACTGCATCCACCCTGCCGCGCATCAGCTGATGTACCTGCACCTGCTGCTTGGCTACCTCCTCATAGTGGGGATTCTGGTTGGCCATGGTGGCGAACGCGCCCCCCAGAATGATCCTTGCCCGTTGAAAGGCGGTGACCCGTTTTGAATGCAGGTCGTCCAGAGTACTGATGTGGGTGCTGCGCAGGGTGAAGATCCGGTTATGGAAGGTGATAACGGGCTGGGTCAGAACGTGAGGATCAACCATACCGGGTCTGACGTTGATGATGGCATCCAGCTTTCCTGACTCGAACAGGCGGAAGGTACGCTCCAGTGGCAGAAATTCAAAGCAGGGCTCATAGCCGCTGCCAGCGAACGCCTCTTTCAGCAGATCCAGCTCAATGCCGCGATTCTCGCCTTCGATGACATAAGGGGGGATGGCAAAGCTGACCCCGACCTTGAGTGGCTTTGCCTGCAACTGGCCGGAGAGCATGCTGGTCAGCATTAGCAATAAAGGGGTGAGCAGTTTCATTGCACTTTTCACAAAGCGTTCCTGTGGAGAATATCCATCACTGTAGGGGAGGCAACCAAAAAGCGTTATATCCCTTTCGGGCTGAGAGGTTCAGCCTGAGTGCATAAAAAAAGACCCTGAGTTATCAGGGCCTTTTCAATATTCTGTTCTTAGAACGGGATATCGTCGTCGAAATCCATCGGTGGCTCGTTATATACCGGCGGCGCAGATTGCGGCTGCTGGGCAGGACGGCCATAACCGCCTTGCGGCTGCATGTTCTGCTGCGGAGCCGGCGCCGGGCGCTGCTGATTCATCGGCTGCTGCATGGCTTGCTGCGGTTGACCCCAGCCACCTTGTTGGCCACCCATGTTCTGGCCCATGCCCTGACCACCTTGCGGACGGCCACCCAGCATCTGCATGACGCCGGTGAAGCTGTCGACCAGCACTTCAGTGGTGTAGCGCTCCTGGCCACTCTGATCCTGCCACTTGCGGGTCTGTAGTTTGCCTTCCACATAGACCTGGGAGCCTTTCTTCAGGTACTCGCCAGCCACTTCGGCCAGCTTGCCCATGAAGACGACACGGTGCCACTCGGTGCGCTCTTTCTGCTCACCGGTCTGCTTGTCGCGCCAGGTTTCAGAGGTGGCCAGAGTAATGTTGGTCACAGCACCGCCACTCGGCATGTAGCGTACTTCCGGGTCTTGCCCGAGGTTACCGATCAGAATGACTTTATTGATGCCTCGACTGGCCATAATCTCTCTTCCACCTTTATATTCCGGTCAGGCAAGGCCTGGACCCACTAAATAAGTTACCGCGCTTTTTTCATGACCATGTCGTTATCATATTGAACAGCATGGTTTTTCTATAACCGTTGCAGCAATCAGAGTGCTCGTTTCGCCTGTTCTGATTCAGGTTTAGCCCCCAATAGTAACAGTTGATCACTCTGCGGGCGAGCGCTTGCTGGTGTGGATTGAGGGCAAACTCGCCGCCTTGGTCAGGGTGTGACGAAGGGGCTATCCATCGTAAAAAAGGATAACGGCGATAGATAATGCCTGTCTATTCATCCAGTAGTCTCTATGCCATACTGACTCGCTCAGGTTTCTGTATCGAGCGTGCAACAAGATGGAAAAGATCGTGGTCCGGGGTGCTCGCACCCACAACCTCAAGAACATCAATCTGACCCTGCCCCGCGACAAGCTGATCGTGGTCACCGGCCTCTCCGGTTCGGGCAAATCCTCTCTGGCGTTCGATACCCTCTATGCCGAGGGGCAGCGCCGTTATGTGGAGTCCCTCTCCGCCTATGCCCGCCAGTTCCTCTCCCTGATGGAGAAGCCGGACGTCGACCATATCGAGGGGCTCTCGCCCGCCATTTCCATCGAGCAGAAGTCCACTTCCCATAACCCGCGCTCGACCGTCGGCACCATTACCGAAATCTACGACTACCTGCGTCTGCTGTTCGCCCGGGTCGGTGAGCCGCGCTGTCCGACCCACGCCATTCCGCTCGCCGCCCAGACCATCAGCCAGATGGTGGATCAGGTGCTGGCCCAGCCGGAGGGGAGCAAGCTGATGCTGCTGGCCCCGGTGGTGCGGGATCGCAAGGGGGAACACACCAAGCTGCTGGAGAATCTGGCGGCTCAGGGCTACATCCGTGCCCGCATCGACGGCGAGGTGTGCGATCTATCTGATCCTCCGACTCTGGAGTTGCACAAGAAGCACACCATCGAGGTGGTGGTGGACCGCTTCAAAGTGCGCGATGACCTTGCCTTGCGTTTGGCCGAGTCGTTCGAGACGGCGTTGACCCTCTCCGGCGGCATCGTACTGGTAGTGCCGATGGACGGGGAGGAGGGGGTTGCCCCTATGACCTTCTCCGCCAACTTCGCCTGCCCGGAGTGCGGCTACTCTATGTCGGAGCTGGAGCCGCGCATCTTCTCTTTCAACAACCCGGCCGGTGCCTGCCCGACCTGCGACGGCCTCGGGGTGCAGCAATATTTCGATCCGGCCAAGGTGATCGGCGATCCGGCCATCAGTCTGGCCAACGGCGCCATTCGTGGCTGGGACAAGCGCAGCTTCTACTACTTCCAGATGCTGAAATCCCTCTCCGAACACTACAAGTTCGATCTGGAGACGCCGTGGGAGGATCTGCCGGTCAAGACCCAGGAGGTGATCCTGCGCGGCTCGGGTCGTACCGAGATCGAGTTCCGTTACATGAACGATCGCGGCGATGTGGTGGTGCGCAAGCACCCGTTCGAGGGGATCCTGCACAACATGGAGCGGCGCTACCGCGAAACCGAGTCCAACTCGGTGCGTGAAGAGCTCTCCAAATACATCGCCAACAAATCCTGTACCAGCTGCGGTGGCAGCCGACTGCGGGAAGAGGCGCGTCACGTATTCGTTGACAACCGCAACCTGCCGGCCATCGCCGAGCAGTCCATCGGTGATGCGCTCGCCTTCTTTGAGGGGCTGAACCTTACCGGCCAGCGTGCCCAGATTGCCGAGAAGATCTTGAAAGAGATCGTCGAGCGACTCGGCTTCCTGGTGAATGTTGGTCTCAACTACCTGAGCCTGTCGCGCAGCGCCGAAACCCTCTCAGGCGGCGAAGCGCAACGCATTCGACTGGCCAGCCAGATCGGTGCAGGTCTGGTGGGGGTGATGTATGTGCTGGACGAGCCTTCCATCGGCCTGCACCAGCGTGACAACGAGCGGTTGCTCAAGACCCTCACTCACCTGCGTGATCTTGGCAACACGGTGATCGTGGTGGAGCACGACGAGGATGCCATCCGCCTCGCCGACCATGTACTCGATATCGGCCCGGGGGCCGGGGTGCACGGCGGTGCCATCGTCGCCCAGGGCACGCCGGAAGAGATCATCAATAATTCCGAGTCACTCACCGGTGACTACCTCTCCGGTCGCAAGCAGATCGCCATTCCGGCCGAGCGCACCCCGCTCACCGGCAAGTGGTTGAAACTCAAGGGGGCGAGCGGCAACAACCTGCGCAACGTCAACCTGGATCTGCCCATCGGAGTGATGACCTGCGTTACAGGTGTTTCCGGCTCCGGCAAGTCGACCCTGATCAACGACACCCTGTTCCGCATCGCTCATCGCGAGCTCAACAAGGCCACCGAGTCCACCCCGGCACCCTATCGCAGCGTCGAGGGGCTGGAGCATCTGGACAAGGTGGTGGATATCGACCAGAGCCCCATCGGCCGTACCCCGCGCTCCAACCCGGCCACCTATACCGGCCTGTTTACCCCGATCCGCGAGCTGCTCTCCGGCACTCAGGAGGCGCGTTCACGCGGCTACCAGCCGGGCCGCTTCTCCTTCAACGTGAAGGGGGGCCGCTGCGAGGCCTGTCAGGGGGATGGGGTCATCAAGGTGGAGATGCACTTCCTGCCGGACGTCTACGTGCCGTGCGATGTCTGCAAGGGCAAGCGCTATAACCGCGAGACCCTGGAGGTGAAGTACAAGGGCAAGAACATCCACGAGATCCTCGAGATGACAGTGGAAGATGCCCGCGAGTTCTTCGACCCGGTGCCGGCGGTGGCGCGCAAGCTGCAGACCCTGATGGACGTGGGCCTCTCCTATATCCGCCTCGGCCAGTCTGCTACTACCTTGTCGGGCGGCGAGGCGCAGCGGGTCAAGCTGGCGCGGGAGCTCTCCAAGCGGGATACCGGTCAGACCCTCTATATTCTGGACGAGCCGACCACAGGGCTGCACTTCCACGATATCCAGCAGTTGCTCAAGGTGCTGCACCAGCTGCGGGATCGCGGCAACACCATCGTCATCATCGAGCACAATCTGGATGTGGTTAAAACTGCCGACTGGATCGTCGATTTGGGACCGGAGGGCGGCGCCGGTGGTGGCCGCATTCTGGTGACGGGGACCCCGGAGGAGATTTGCACCAATAAAGAGTCTCATACAGCACGCTTTTTACGGCCCCTGCTGGAGCGATAAACCGTTATAATCGAGGGGCCTTTGGCCCCTTTTTGTTATAAAAATCGGGAGCATAGGGGGACGCTCGTCAAGTGTGGGCAGGCTTGGCATCTCAGCATCATGGTAATGGATATATCGGGTTATGGCTCAGGCTCCGCGCACGATTGATCATCAGTTAGCTTACTCCATGTTCCCCATCTGGCTGGGGGCGATCCTGCTATTGCTGGTTCTGTTGGCATGGGCCCAGATCCCGGCCGCCAGCCGGATTGAAGAGCAGCGAATGAAGGAGCATCTGCTGCGCGTGACCAAAGCGGTGCAGGCGGATGTGGCAGCTCTGGATGCATTCAGTCGGGATTGGGGCATCTGGGATGACAGTCACCGTTTTATGGACAACAAAAGCAGGGCGTACATCGAATCCAACCTGTTCAGCGATATGCCGATGCGGGATTTTAGTCTCAACCTGATGAGCTTCATGGATCTCACTGGCTACGAAATCTGGACGCGCACCCTGCTACCCGATGCGCCGGGGATCAATCCGGATCAGTTTCCCTACTTCCTTGATGAACTGAAAAAGCAGTTGAGAGAACGCTCGGTGGCACAAGGGGGCATCAATTTGCACGGGATCCGTGCTTCCCAGTGGGGGCCGCTGATGTACTCGTGGCAGCCGATCAGAAACAGTGACGAGTCGGCATCGTTCAACGGTTTCTTGCTGGTTGTACGTTGGCTCGACAAGGCCTATCTCGAGCAGGTATCGGAGCGTACCGCGCTGCCTCTGGCGATTTCCCACGCCAATCTGGATGTCACCGCTACCTTCAAACCACTGAAACCGCAAATAACGTATCGCCTGATCGACCTTGGGCTCACCCGGCTTAGGGGAGAGGTGCGACTGCTCAACAGCGATAACCAGCCGGTGCTGACTCTGGTGATTGAGGAGGAGAGAAAGATCTTGAGTGGCGTCATGGAGGGGGCGCTCTGGACCTTTATCGGCATGCTGTTTATCAGTTTTATCTGCGTCATGATCGCCATGTATCGGCTCAATAGCATTGTGCTTACCCCGTTGCAGCAGCTGGTGTCGGCGCTGCAACGCTTTGGCGATCGGCCAGATGCCACCTTGATCCCCTATATCGACAGCAGCGCCGAGATGGTGACCTTGAGCGGCAAGTTCAAGGAGATGGCCAGCAAGGTTAGTCAGCAACACGATGATTTGTTGGAAAAATCCAGCCAGATGGAGATGGCTGCATTCACCGACCCCTTGACCCGTTGTTTCAATCGTCGCTATCTCGATGGTTGGTTGCAGGCCAACCGGGCCAAACCTTGTCTGTTATTGTTGCTGGATCTGGATCATTTCAAGCAGATCAATGACCGCCTTGGCCATGACATCGGGGATCTGGTGCTGAAACAGTTGGCGGATCTGCTGCGCAAGGTGGTGACAGGGGAGCGCGAGCCGATCATCCGGTTGGGCGGGGAGGAGTTCTTGTTGCTGCTACAAGTGGATGACGAGCAAGAGTTGGCGTTGCGGGTCGAATATCTGCGCCAGCGTGTCGCTCAGCATCGCTTTGGCAGAGAGGATGCGCCACTCTGGTTGACGGTGTCGCTGGGGTTCTGCCGCTATCCGTTGCACCCGGAGTACCCGGATTCATTCTGGAGTCATAGCTTCAAACTGGCGGACATGGCGCTGTATCAGGCCAAAGTCGGCGGGCGAAATCGGTGGTGTGGCTACGCTGGTCCCCTCTCTGCGGAGGGCATGGGCCAGACTCCGGAACAGCTTGCCGAAGGGGGGCATATCACCCTGCTGCACTCTGTCAATCCGGATTAACCCTGCCGTACCAATACCAGATAGGCCAGGGCGACAATAAAACCGAGCAGGATAAAGAGAAAGGATCCGATTCCCCACACGGCCGCGAGAAAGGCCCCCACCTTTTGCCATTTCGACTCATTTTTCATAAATAAACCATTACTTCCCAGTAACTTGTGTGGCGCAAAAAATACGCTGATTTGCCCATGTTAACAACAATTAATAGCCACTCTGCCGCGCAATAAGATGTGGTTTGTTTGCTCCTTTTGTCTCTGAATGCGGGTAGTTACAACCTGCAGAAACAGGCATTTCAGCTTGTTATCTGGGGACTCAACGAGATTGGGATGGCGCGCAAAGATGTCACACCAATCGATTTATTTCTGTGCAACCTTTGCTCCAAGTCAATAACTTTGCATTTACAAGGGCATATAGTCAGCGGGCTTACAGCATCAAATGAAAACAAAAAAAGGGATTACGTGATGAAAAAATTACTTCCTCTGATGATTGCCGCTGCAGTGACCTCTCCTTTCGCCATGGCCCATCAGGCTGGTGATATTCTGGTTCGTGGTGGTTTGGCTATCGTTTCTCCTCAGGAGAGCAGTGATGATGTGCTTAACACTGGTGAGTTTCAGATTGATAGCAATCAACAGCTTGGCCTGACCCTCGGTTATATGATCACCGACAACTGGGGGGTTGAGTTGTTGGCTGCAACTCCATTCTCCCATAGAGTGAGTACTCGCGATCTTGGTGAGATTGCCAAGGTTAAACATCTGCCTCCAACATTGATGGCCCAGTACTATTTTGGCGATGCCCAGAGCAAGGTTCGTCCTTATGTTGGTGTCGGTATCAACTACACTACCTTCTTTGACGAGAAGGGTGTTGGCAAACTGGATGGCGCCAATATCAGTCTTGATGACTCATGGGGATTGGCGGGCCAGGTTGGTATCGATATGGCTGTGACCGACCGCTGGTTTGTGAACGGTTCTGCCTGGATTATGGACATTGACACTGATGTCAAAGTCGATGGTGTTGGCACTTTTAAAACACATATCGACCCGATGGCCTTTATGGTGGGTGTTGGCTACCGCTTCTAATAATTCTGACTGCGGTTCTGAACGGACCGCGGAAGATAGCAAAGTACGTCTCTTTCAGCCCGGCTTGTGCCGGGCTTTTTTCGTATGGCTGATTTTGTCTGTACTGTGATCCAACCCGATACAAATCAATTAAATACCTGCCGCTTTATTTCAGTTATTCGCCACCCCTGCCGATAGTGACTATGTTCACTTTACCTTCCCCCAATGAGTGAGGATGTCTCCATGGGCTTATCTATCGTGCAGCGGATCATCGCCGGATTCGTGTTGATGCTGCTGTTGCTGATCCTGCTTGGTGTGATCAGTACCTTTAAAATCAAGGGTATAAATGACGGCCTCTCTGCCGTATCTGACCGGGCAACTCCGCTGGTAGTGGCTGTCGCAGGTCTCAAGGGGGCATTGCAGGATAGTAACCGCTGGGTGCTGGTCTACCGCACCAGTGAAGATGCCGCCCAGTTGCCGCAGTTGGCCAATCAGTTCAAGGAGCAGCAAAATCGCTTCGCTCAGCTGAGTCAGGAGATGGGTAAATTTACCGACGTAGCGGATGCTCGTACCCGCTTCCAGCAGGTCGAGAGTGCTACCACCCAATTTTATGGCTTGGCGGATCAGGTGTTGGCCCAGCATCGGCAGTGGGTCAGTGCGCTGGAGCAGCGCCACAAGCTGGAGATGGAATTTATCCGCCTTGAGGATACCTACCAGTGGGCGGCGGATCTGCTGCTGCAACAAACCGCCAGCAAGCGCTCCATGCGCAACAAGGCGGAGCTCATTACCTCGGGTATCGCTCGCGATCTGAAGAATATCCGCCGTGCCGATGCCAAAACCGACCTGAACGAGCTGGAAAAGGTACTCAGCAAGGATATCGAGATGGCCCGTAAGCGGTTGGAGCGGGTGCTGGTGCCTGATGATGTGAAAGCGCGCTTTGTCTCCAATCTGGATCGGATGCAGGAGCTGGCACTTGGCGCTCAGGGCTTGCTGGCAACCATGCGTCAGGCTCAACAACTGGCGCTGTCGCTGGCCACGCAAAATCAGCAGCTGGATGCCAGTCTGGTCAACAGCCTCAATTTGCTCGATGAGATGGGCAAGTCCGCCGGGGCCATCGCCAGCGATAGCCGGATCAACGCCGATGCGGCGGTCAGCAGTGCCAGCTTCTGGATCCTGGTGGTTGCCGCGATGTCGGCCGCTGCCGCACTGGTGATCGGCTATACCACGGCGCGCAGCATTCAGCGCCCGTTGCAGATGATCAACAAGGAGCTCGATTACATGGCGGCCGGTGACATGACCCGCCGCATCAACTACCGCAGCAGTTGCGAATTTGGCAGCCTTTCCCGCTCTATCGATACGCTGGCGGGCAAGACCGGCGAGCTGCTCTCTCAAATCAATGCGGGTTCCCGTCATCTGGTGGATGAGGCGAGCCGCGCCGCCGAGATCAGCGAACGGGCCATGTCCCGGGTACAGGAGCAGAAGAGCCAGACCGATCAGGTGGCCGCCGCCATTACCGAGCTGGAAGTGAGCGCCACCGAGGTGGCCCGCTCTACCGATGGCACCAAGCGCGAAGTGGATCTGGCCGATGAAGAGGCTCGTAGTGGTCGCCAGAAAGTGGCCACCACTCGCCTGATCACCGAGCAGCTGGCTAGCGCCATGGAGGAGGCGGTCGGCATCACCTACAAGCTGGGCGAATTCAGCAACAACATCGGCAGCATTCTCGATGTGATCCGCAGCATCGCCGAGCAGACCAACCTGCTGGCCTTGAACGCCGCCATCGAAGCGGCCCGTGCTGGCGATGCAGGTCGCGGTTTTGCGGTGGTGGCCGATGAGGTGCGGGCACTGGCCAATCGCACCCAGACTTCGACCGAAGAGATCCAGGGGATGATTGAGAACCTGCAAAGCTCCAGCAAGCATGTGGTTGAAGTGATGGGGCGTAGCCAGGAGCAGACCCAGAGCTGTGTCGAGCAGACCCGCGAGATGGATGTGGCGTTGCAATCCATTGCCGATCGGATGGGGGCCATCAAGTCGATGGCGGATCAGGTGGCCCATGCCGCGCAGGAGCAGATCTCCGTCAGTCAGGGGGTCGCTCGTCATATCGCCGGTATTGCCGATGTGGCATACGAGACAGAGCGGGAGGCGCGGGAATCCGCCAGCAGCAGCGAAGTGCTGGCCGACCTGGTCGCCAAACAGCAGCAATTGATCGCACATTTCAAGGTCTAGGAGGGCTTATGTCTAAAAAGTGGATTGGAGCCCTGAGTCTCCTGTTGTGTGGCCAGCTGATGGCCAGCGAGCTGGTGATTGAAAGCTGGCGAACCGATGACAAGGCGTTGTGGGAGCAGAAAATCATCCCGGCGTTTGAAGCGGCGCATCCCGGCATCAAGGTGAGTTTTCATCCGGTGCAGAACGTCAACTACATGCCCACTCTGTGGGAGAGCCTGAAAGGGGGCAAGGCGGGGGATCTTATTACCTGTCGTCCGTTTGATGACTCGCTCGCCCTGTTCAAGGCGGGCCATCTGGCCGAGCTGACCGAAATGGCGGGGATGGAGAACTTCCCGAGTTTTGCCCAGTCACCGTGGCAGACCGATTCCGGTGCCCAGACTTTCTGCGTGCCGATGGCCTCGGTGATTCATGGCTTCTTCTATAACAAGAAGATCTTCAGTGAGTTGGGGCTCACCTTGCCGCAAACCCGCGACCAGTTCTTCGCCGTGCTGGACAAGATCAAGGCCGACGGGCGTTATGTGCCGCTGGCCATGAGCGGTTCCGAGAGTTGGGTTGCCTCCGAACTGGGGTTCCAGAACATTGGCCCCAATTACTGGAAAGGGGAAGATGGTCGTATGGCACTGATCGGCGGGCAGGAGCGGTTGGACAACCCGCAATATGTGAAGGTGTTCGACGAGCTGGCCCGCTGGCGTTCCTACCTCGGTGAAGGTGGCGAGAGCCGCGATTATGCGACCAGTAACGAGTTGTTCACGTCGGGCAAGGCCGCCTTCTACGTGGCGGGCTCCTGGGAGATTGCCCCCTTCACCGGCAAGGTCGATTTTGGCGTCATGCGTCCGCCGGTGGCCAAACAGGGTGATGGCTGTTTCTTTACCGACCACACCGATATCGGTATGGGGATGAATCCGGCCAGCAAGAACAAAGAGGGTGCAATGGCTTTCCTGCAGTGGCTGACGACGCCGCAATTTGCCGAGCTCTATACCAACTCGCTGCCGGGATTCTTCTCCCTCTCCAACCACTTTTTCGATGTCACCAATCCGGCGGCCAAAGAGATGATGGAGTGGCGCGATCAGTGTGACTCGACCATTCGGGTGGCGACCCAGATCCTCTCCCGTGGTACGCCCAAGTTGGGGGATGAACTGGCCGAGGTGAGTCAGGCTGTGCTGCTTGGCAAGATGGAGCCCAATGCTGCCGCGGATCGACTGGAAAGTGGCTTGAAGAGCTGGTATGCCCCTCATCAGGGCAACAAGGCCAAGAGCGCGGATTGTCAGTGTGATGCGGTTGCCCCTGCTCCAGTTTCAGCGCCGACGACTGAGGTGTCCGCAGCTCCCGCGACCAGTGAAACATCGGCCGTGGTGTCACCTGCTGTGACTCTCGCAGAACCCGCATCAGCGGCCGCTGCTCCATTACCGGCGCCGTCGGATGAGGTGGAGCAGGCGCTCTCCAACGAGCTGGAAGCGCCACAGCAGCCACAGCAATAGGTCATCGGCATCAATAAAAACGGGAGGCATCAGCCTCCCGTTTTTTATGGCTCGCGGCCAGCATGTATTGCTTTATTGTGCTTCGTGGGGCCAGCGGCAGAGGCTGCCGATGCGGGCAACCGGGGCAAACCCCAGAGAGCGGTAAATACGCTGGGCATGGTAGTGCTCGTCGGCCACTATGATGAGCTGTTTGGCACGGGATAATCCTGCGCGAGCCACTTGACTCAGCAGCTGGCGGCATAACCCCTGGTTGCGCCACGCATGGTGCGTGCGTACCAACTGGAAGCGCCCAAGTGTGCCGCAAAAGAAGAGACCACAGCTGGCGACCAGTTGCCCCTCTCGCCAGATCCCCCACCAGTCCCCGAGACCATCGGCAATCATGGCCTGATAGAGCTCCTGGCGGGATCGCAGATAGGGAAGATAGCTCTGTTCCGAGTGTCCCTCATCCCGTTCATGGAGTTCGAAGTCGAGCCACTCAGGCCAATCAGCAGTGGTGAAGGTGCGTGCCTCAACCTTGTTCATGTCGCTGTGAGGGGGCGGGCAGCTCTGTTCATCCAGCGCCAGCACCACGCACTCCATATATTGGTAACCCGTTGCGACAAAACCGGCGATCCGGCTGTTTTGTCCGGCTGCCAGTGGCCATTGAAAGGTGCGGTGACGCACTCGAGGATCCTGGCCGATCAACTGATCGAATGCGGCTTCCAGCCAGCCTTTGTCGCGGTCGCTGGGCGGGGCGGGGAGCAGCAGGTAGTTGCCGAAGTAATAGTCGGGAGCATCCTGCGTGCGAACCGCCCAGAACTGACCGTGCTGAACAACCTCGCCCTGATAGCGATCGAACAGCAAGTCGGTGGCAAAGCCGGGGTGGGTATCCATGATGGTGCTCCTGCAAAGACTCATTCTGTTATCGGCAGGAGTGGGAAATAGATGAAAAGGGGCCGGAGAAACCTCCGGCCAAACAATCACACGCAGATTCAGAACGTCCAGGACGATCTGCCCCCATCATAACTCGACTGGGGCGATTTTGGGATGGGCACTTTTCGGTTACGTACCGTTAATTTTGTAAATATGAAGTTCGTCAGATCGGATGTGAGGTAAATCTCTGTTGACTTTGTGTCGTTTTACTCATAAATATAAAGACGTTTAGACGTCCAAACATCCGTTTTGACGTAGGCAGATGGATTGCAGGACAGGGAGAAGAGCAGATGGGATTTCACAGTGCACGTCAGGTTGAGGCGCTCAACCAGAGCTTGGCAGATTTGAATGGCGATATATCGGTCAGTTTCGAGTTTTTTCCGCCCAATAGTGAAGGGATGGAAAATACCCTCTGGCAGTCCATCGAACGGCTGAAAGTACTGGAACCCAAGTTCGTCTCCGTCACCTATGGCGCCAACTCCGGCACACGTGATCGCACCCACAAGGTGATCAAGGACATCAAGGAGCGGACAGGCCTGATTGCGGCGCCGCACCTGACCTGTATCGATGCCAGTCGCGACGAGCTGCGCACTATCGCCCGCGACTACTGGAACAGCGGTATTCGTCATATCGTGGCTCTGCGCGGTGATTTGCCACAGGGGTTGGAGAAGCCGGATATGTATGCCACCGATCTGGTTGCTCTGCTCAAGTCGGAGGCGGACTTCGATATCTCGGTTGCCGCCTATCCGGAAGGTCACCCGGAGGCCAAGAGTGCGCAATCCGACCTGCTCAACCTCAAGCGCAAGATCGATGCCGGTGCCAACCGTGCCATCACCCAGTTCTTCTTCGATGTGGAAACGTATTTGCGCTTTCGGGATCGCTGCGCCGCCATTGGTATTGATGCCGAAATCGTGCCGGGGATCCTGCCGGTCTCCAACTATCAGACCCTGGCCAAGTTTGCCGGTTTTACCAACGTGAAGATCCCGCGCTGGATGCATCAGCGTTTCGAGGGGTTGGATAACGATCAGATGACTCGCAATCTGGTGGGGGCGAGCATCGCCATCGATCAGGTGCGCGTGCTGAGTCAGGAAGGGGTGAAGGATTTCCACTTCTATACCCTGAACCGCTCCGAGCTGACTTATGCCATCTGCCATACTCTGGGGGTTCGTCCCAAGGGTTGACCTGTGGTCACTGCCATAAAAGCAAAAAGCCAATGAGTTGCTCATTGGCTTTTTCGTTATGGCTGATTATCAAGGTCTGGTCGGGGCGATCTCTTTTGGCTCAAGATCGATAACCGCATTACCGGCAGCCCCCGGATACTGGCGATAGACCTGATCCTGCTCCAGTGTGTAGAAGGTATCCAGATAGTCGTCGTTGTTGGTCATCCAGGAGTCGGGCAGCGCCTTGACGATGCGACCGCCGAGATCGAGGAAGGGCAGGGCTTCCGGCACGCCACCCGCAGTAAAGCCGAGTTTGAGAGCTTCAATCAGCAGGGCGCTCAGCTCCTTGTAGTTGACGTTGTCATCCTGCTCCATCATCACCACATCGACGGCACCCCAGCGATAGCGATCCCAGTAAACCAGGATCTGGTTGGGGGTGTAGTCTGTGTTGTCATAGTCGAGGTAGGGCATGTCGACAATATCGACTACTGGCTCATCCCGACTGGGATTGACCCCTGCGACCACCGCATACACTTCGGCCGCGCCGAGCAGCCAGGGCTCCTGATCATCCTTCAGTCTGATCTTTTTCAGGATACTGGTCTTGAGTGGTGCCGTGCTGGCCGCCACTCGCGGAGCGCTTTGCAGATCCGCATCGGCCAGCGCCTTGCGCATCACCTTCAAGCCTGCGTTCTTGGCTTTGACGGGATCGGCTTCGACTACCAGAACCGGTCGGGCCGGTGCCTTGTCCACATCCAGATAGACGGGATTGCCAGCGCTGTCGAACGCTTCAATGGCGCTCCAGCTCTTCTCATCCCCACTAGGAACATAGGCGACCAGCGGTTCGACCCCCTGTTGCAGTGCAGCGGCCTGATCGGTGTTGGCCAGCCGCAACTGCATCAGTTGCTTGACCTCGCCATCCAGTCCTTGCCGGCTGATGGCCGCCTGGTTGGCATCGCTCGCCTGCCGTTTAAGGCGTGGGCTGGCCTTCTGCAGCAGGTTGGGAAGTGGGCTCTGGTATTGCTGATTGCTCAGCAGGGGCAGCAGGTTTTTCTGCTGAAGTGCGAGCTGGCGAGCCAGCTCTCGATCCGTATCGGCAGCCTGGACGCTCGTAGCACCCAGTATGGCCAGTAGTAACAAGACAGCCTGACTTTTCATTTTTATTCTCCGTTGCATGGAACCTGACAGGGCACCATGTCCGGGAAGATTGGTGCCCTGGCACCACTAGAAGGAAATTAGTTTCACTTGTGAATCATTTTATCTGGATAGTGTGCAGAGGTTCACGGTTTGAGGTTCAATTGATTCCTTTGTCGATATAATTGGAACTGATAGATAGCCAGACCAATCAACAGACCCCAGCAGGCTGCCGCGATGCCGAGCAGGCTGATCCCGGATGCGGTAATGATGAAGGTAAGCAACGCAGCTTCTCGCGCTTCATCCTCTTGCAAGGCCGAGTGCAGGCTGCTGCCGATGGTACCTAGCAGGGCCAAACCAGCGACGCAGGTGACAAGGGCTGCCGGAAAGGCGCTAAACAGGGCTGCGACGGTCGCACCGAAGCAGCCGGTCACGAGATAAAAGCAACCCGCCCAAACCGCAGCAGGCCAGCGGCGCTTGGTATCCGGGTCGACCTCTTTTCCCATGCAGATGGCGGCAGTGATGGCGGCCAGATTGAAGGCATAGCCGCCAAAAGGGGCGAGCAGCAGGCCGGTCAGGCCGGTCCAGCTGATCAGCGAGGAGGTGGCAGGCTGATAGTCATGGGCTCGCAAGATGGCAATTCCCGCCATGTTTTGCGATGTCATGGTGACAATGAACAGCGGCAGCGCGATACCAAACAGAGCATCAAGGGAGAAGGCTGGCCATGTCCAGACCGGGCTGGCGAGTTGCCAGTGAAGGGTGCCCATTTGCAAATCCCCCCGCACGCTGCAGATCAACATCCCCACTCCCAGTACCAGCACCATGGTATAGCGGGGCCAGAGATGACGACCCAGCAGGAAGGCCAGCAGCAGGGTGCCAAGCAACAAGGGATCTTGCGGGGCGACCTTGAACAGATCCAGCCCGAATTTGAGCAGCACGCCAGCCAGCATGGCGGCGGCCAGTGGAGCCGGGATATGTTTCATCAAACGGTCGAACCAGCCGCTTATGCCACACAGAGTGATCAGCAGGGAGGAGATCACAAAGGCGCCGATCGCTTCCGCCAGAGTGAAGTTGCCCAGCGTGGTGATCAGCAGTGCCGCGCCCGGTGTGGACCAGGCGGTTAGTATGGGTATGCGGTAATAAAGAGAGAGGCCAATGCAGCTCACCCCCATGCCGATCCCCAGCGTCCAGAGCCAGGAGGCGACTTGAGCTGTATCTGCACCCGCCGCTGTGGCGGCCTGGATGATCAGGATGACGGAGCTGGTGTAGCCGACCATCACGGCGATAAATCCTGCGACCAGATGGGGGATGGCGAAGGGCATGACTCTTCCTCTTGGCGTTGTGACGCGCTGTGCGTTATTACGTACAATACAGCTTTGACTATATCGCCGTGCGCTATAGCGCACAATGCGCATCGTGCAAGAGTAATAAAGAGGCAGTTATGCAAGAGATGAGTCAGCATCTGGCTGCTCGACTGAAGGGGCTGCGTAGCGAGCGCGGCTGGAGCCTGGATGCCGCCGCGCGCGAAACGGGTGTCAGCAAGGCGATGCTGGGGCAGATTGAGCGGGGAGAGTCCAGCCCGACAGTGGCGACGCTGTGGAAGATCGCCACCGGTTTTCGAGTCTCATTTTCCAGTTTCATCGAGCCCACACCCGCCACGCCGGAAGAGGTGCTCTATCGCACCGCCGATGCTATTCGCCAGCAGCCTGCGGGTGAGGGCATGCAAGTGGCACCGCTCTTCCCTTATGAAAACCGGTTTGGTTTCGAGTTGCTTGAGCTGACCCTGTTACCGGGTTACCAGCGTGAATCCGAGCCCCATGAGCCGGGAGTGACCGAGCATGTCATCGTCATCAGCGGCATGATGGAGGTGCTGGTGGAAGGGGAGTGGCGCTCATTTGAGCAAGGGGAGGCGGTGCGTTTTGCTGCCGACCGTCCCCACGGTTATCGCAATCTCGGCATAGCCCCGGCTATTTTTCACAACTTGATCCACTATCCGGTGGCAACACCCTGAACATGTTACGCAGTCATCAACCCGGACGACCATCTGCTCTGGGGCGGATCAGTATCGGGGTATAGACCCAGACAAACAGACCATAGGCAGCGATCCAGGCAAGCGCGCTGAGGTTCCAGCCATGCAGGGTAAAAGTGGGCCAGAACAGCGGAATTACCACCCGCATTGTGGCGGCAGCGATAACCAGGGCGAATGCGCCAGTGATCCTGCGTCCTACCTGCAAGGCTCGACCGCTATGGCCGAGGGAGACTCGCGCAATCATGCCCAGGATCATGGTCCCCATGCAGCCTGCGCTGAGCAGGTGGCTGGCCATCGACAACGTGATGGGCAGATCCGCGCTATGTGCCGCAAGGGCGAACAGGCCAAGAGGGATAAACAGATAAGCGAGATGGAGTGACCACAGCAGGGGATGCGTAAGGGTCGATGGCAGATGCCAACGCAGTTGTCGCCACAGATGCAAACTCGCCGCCACTATATAGAGAGGCACTATATATATGCTGGTGACCCATTGGGTGGGGAGTAACAGCCAGCAGAGCAAGATAAGCCACTGTGTCGCGAGCGCAGTCCGTTCCAGCCAGAGTAGAGGTGCAGCTTTCTCCTGACCGGTTGCTCGGGCGGTGAAGAACGGAATCACCCTTCCACCCATCACGGCGATCAGGGTGGTAAACAACAGCACAGTGGTGATCAATAGGTGCTCAACGGTGGTCCAATCGGCCTGCCATAACCAGCTGGCGCCATTGAGCAGGGTCAGTATCAGCAACAGGGGCACGAAGAAGAGGTTGCGCCATTGCCGGGTTATCAAGATAGGCTTGGCAAGGAACCAGGCGCACAGCGGCAGCCAGAGCAGGTCTGCTACCATCAGGAGCGTATTCTCTTCACCCAGCCAGGGTAACAAGGTCCTTGGCAACATCCACAACCCCACCACCATTGCCAATGGCCAGCTCCGAACCCCGGGATGGGCCGTCCAGTTCTGCACCGCGGTGAGCAGAAAACCCGCGACGATGGCAGCCCCGAAACCAAACAGCATCTCATGACCATGCCACCAGGTCGGGTTGGCAATCCCGGGCAAGGTTAGCCAACCGTTGAGCTGCCCCAACCAGAGCAACATGCCGACGGCAGCAAACAGAGCCCCGAACAAGAAGAAGGGTCGGAACCCCAGGCGGAACAGCGGGACGATTTGCTCTTCCTTATGGCTATCGAGGATTTGATGCATGAGGGTATTCCAATTAAACATTTGAGATGGCAATTATAAATTGGCTTTTCAAATGTTCAATTTAAATCCGGCAATAGCCAGGATTGATGTCATTTTGAGCAAAAAAAGAGGTGGTTGCTTGATATCTGAGCGAACTAACTTTTTTGCTGAAAAAGCCCTTGTCATCCAGGCGCGGCTCCCTATAATGCGCCCCTACCAGCACGGCGGAACACGCCGGACTGATGAGCCAGCTTCCTGGTGAAGCCGGCGCCGAAAGAAAAGCGAAAACAATCGCTTGACTTTCGAAGTGAGAAGCGTAATATGCGCCTCCTCAACGCGACAAGCGTGACGCTCTTTAACAATTTGAATCAAGCAATCTGTGTGGGCACTCACAGCATCGAACATCAAAAACAATTTTTGATTTTCAATGTCTGGTGAAGTGACCAAGACGATTTCTTAGCAATAAGAAGTCGAACAGTTTATTTCAGCAATTCATT
>NZ_JBFODV010000188.1:0-35947 GCF_040908495.1 Aeromonas sp. R1-1
AGGTGTTGAAAGGCTGGGGTATCCATGATGGTAGACCTCAAGGTGATGGCCTACTTCAAGATTAGCCTTTCAACACGTAATTGGGACAGAGCCATTTCAAAGGGATCAACGACCAGCTGGGGCACGCCTGCGGCGATCTGGTGTTGCAGCAGATGGCGGACTGGCTGCGCCTCATTATGCCTGGCTCGGCACTATGTGGCCGTTACGGCGGCGACGAGTTTGTGGTGCATCTGCACCGGGATGTGTCGAGCCATGGCCTGGCGCAACTGGCTGACGCCCTGATCAGCCGGATGCACGGCTATGTGCCCAAACCCGGTTGCCCGCAACGGGTGGGGCTGAGCATCGGCATCGCCCTGTGGGAGGAGGAGCCATTGAGCTTCCGACAGGCGCTGGAGGTTGCCGACAGGGCCATGTATGAGGCCAAGGCACGCGGCAAGCGGGCCTGGTATCTGCTTCAGGTGTGATGTTTTTTACAGGTTCAATACAAAGCAAAAACCCCAGCCGAGCCGGGGTTTTTGTTATTCGCCTTTGGCACCGAGCTGCTGCTCGAGCTGAGCCAGCTTGCTTTCGAGGGCGGCCAGTTTTTCACGGGTACGCAGCAGCACCTTGGTCTGTACGTCGAACTCTTCGCGGCTGACCAGATCCAGCTTGCCCAGCTGGGCTTGCAGTACCTGACGCATCTTCTTCTCGGCCTCTTCACCCATGCTGCGAATGCCGGGCGGCAGGGAGTTGTGCACCTGCTTGGCGATCTCTTCCAGTTTCTTCGGGTCGATCATGATGTCCTCCTTAAGCGTTGGCGGACATTCTACCGACAATTCCCTCACTTTGCCGAGATCGCGGCGGCTTTTTACCATTTGTGCTGGCAAGCAAACATCGTCCTTCGGGGCGGCGTTCTCGTTTCTGCGGCTGCTGAAAAATCAGGTCGGCTGGTGGTTGCGATCCAGCCAGCCTTGCAGCAGGCCGACCAGCAGACCGGTCAGGTGGGCGATGTTGGCGGTGCTGGTGCCGAGCATGTCGAAGAAGCCGAGCACCATCCAGAACAGCATAAAACCCATCAATGCTGGTGGCAGAGTCAGGCCACAGGCCGGTTGCAGCTTGCTGCGCAGCCAGCAGTAGCCGAGCAGGGCATAGACCACGCCGGAGAGGCCGCCAAACAGCGGGCCGCTGGCAAAGAACTCGGCGATATTGGGCAGGGCGGCGCCCACCAGCAGCAGGATCAGCAGCTTGCCGCTGCCGAGGCGCTGCTCGATCTGGCCGCCGAGATACCACCACCAGAGCAAGTTGAACACCAGATGGAGCACCGAGAAGTGGATCAGGGCGGGGGTGAAATAGCGCCACGCCTGCCAGTCGGTGAACTGGGCCAGCGTTGGGTGGAATGCCAGTTCATCGTAGATTGGCAGGCCGATGGCCTCGATCCCGTAGATGGCGAGACAGGCGATGATCACCACCAGCGTCAGCGGCCCCGCCTGATGGAGGAAGTCGGTGATGGGGTCCGTCATCCCCTTGCTGTAGTCGATGCGAGCATCGGCGCGGCCGGATTGCCAAGAGGCTTCCATATAGCGCGGGTGGCCAGGCTCGGCCAGAAAGCGCTTCACCTCCAGCTGGGCCTGAGCGAGGCGTTGCTCGTCCGCCAGCCAGATGGTGACCCCCAGCTCGGACTGGGTCAGCTCGCAGGAGATCCCCAGGGTCGCCAGATAGTCCACCAGCGCCTGTGCCATGCGGGCGTTGTCGAGCACCAGCAGCTGGATCATGCCTCGCCTGCCTCGATGGGATACTCCCGGCGCCACGCCTCGAAGCCGCCATCCAGACTGTAGACCTCGTCATAACCCTGTTGCAGCAGGTATTGGGCCGCCCCTTGACTGCTGTTGCCGTGATAGCACATCACGATGACCGGAGTATCGAAATCCACTTCATTCATAAAGCGCACCAGGGTGCCATTGGTGAGGTGGAAGGCGCCGACCGCGTGGGCCGCTTCAAAGGATTGCGGGTCGCGAATATCCACCAGACGGGCTTCACCCGCGCTCAGTTTCTGGTGGGCATCATGGGCACTGATATGGGCAAACTGGTCCATCGGGATGTCCTGCGAATAGGTTGATTAAGGGCCAGTGTACCGCATGCTTGGGCGCAAACTAACCCCACAAAAGATAAGGGAGCCAGCGGCTCCCTTGTTGATATGGCATGCGGGTCGTGGGTTAACCGCCCAGATAGGCCTGCCGCACTGCCGGGTTGGCCAGCAGGGCGGCGCCCGTGTCTTGCAGCACCACGTGGCCGTTCTCCAGCACATAACCGCGGTCGGCCAGCTTGAGCGCCTGGTTGGCGTTCTGCTCCACCAGAAAGATGGTCATCCCCTTCTGGCGCAACTGCTCTATGGTGTCGAAGATCTGCTGGATGACGATGGGGGCCAGCCCCAGCGAGGGTTCATCCAGCAGCAGCAGGCGCGGTTTGCTCATCAGGGCACGGCCGATGGCCAGCATCTGCTGCTCGCCGCCGGACATGGTGCCTGCCCGCTGTTCCAGCCGTTCGTGCAGGCGCGGAAACAGGGTGAACACCTGATCCAGCAGGCCATGCTGCTCGGCCTTGTCGACGAAGAAGGCACCCATCAGCAGGTTCTCCTCCACCGTCAGGCGGGCGAAGATGCGGCGCCCCTCAGGCACCACGGCGATATCCTTGCGCATGATGCGGGCGGTGGTGAGGGAGCTGATCTGTTCCCCCTCAAACCAGATGGAGCCGCTGCTGGGCTTGGGCTCGCCGCAGAGGGTCATCAGCAGGGTGGTTTTGCCCGCGCCGTTGGCACCGATCAGGGTGACGATTTCCCCCTCTTTCACCTCAACGCTGACATCGTGCAGTGCCTGAATTTTGCCGTAGTGGGTCGATACGTTGCGAAGTTCTAACATCTTGTTTTCCTTACGACTCGCCCAGATAGGCCTTGATCACTGCCGGATTATTGCGGATCTCATCCGGCTTGCCATGGGCCAGCGGGGTGCCCTGGCTGACCACGAAGATGCGGTTGGAGATACCCATCACCAGCTTCATATCGTGTTCGATCAGCAGCACCGAGACCCCGAACTCATCCCGCAGACTCATGATGAGCTCATCCAGCTCGTCGGTCTCCTTCGGGTTGAGGCCGGCGGCCGGTTCGTCCAGCATCAGCAGCTCGGGACGGGTCGCCATGCAGCGGGCGATCTCGAGGCGGCGCTGCTGACCGTAGGCCAGATTACCGGCGGCGCGGTTGGCGAGATCCTTGAGGCCCACTTTATCCAGCCAGAAGGCGGCCCGCTCCAGCCCCTCTTGCTCGGCACGACGGAAGGCCGGGGTCTTGAACAGGCCGGCGATAAAGCTGGTGTTGAGGTGCTGGTGCTGGGCAACCAGCAGGTTCTCCACCGCCGTCATCTCCTTGAACAGCCGCACGTGCTGGAAGGTACGCACAATCCCCTTGCGGGCGATGAGGTGGCCGGGCAGCCCCTGGATCTCCTCACCCTTGTAGCGGATGGTGCCGCCGCTCGGACAGTAGAAACCGGTCAGGCAGTTGAAGATGGTGGTCTTGCCTGCGCCGTTGGGGCCGATGATGGAGATCACCTCGCCCTTGTCGATATCCAGTTTTACCCCGTTGACGGCCAGCAGGCCCCCGAAGCGCATCGACAAATCAGAGACTTCCATTAACTTCTGATGTGTACTCATTTCTTCAACTCCAGATGCGGACGGGTCATCGGCAGCAATCCCTGTGGCCGCCAGATCATCATGAACACCATCAAGAGGCCGAACATCAGCATGCGGTACTCGTTGAATTCGCGGGCCAGCTCCGGCAGCACCGTCATCACGATGGCAGCCAGCACCACCCCGATCTGCGAGCCCATGCCACCCAGCACCACAATCGCCAGCACTATGGCCGATTCGATAAAGACGAAGGATTCCGGGCTGATAAAGCCCTGCCGCGAGGCAAAGAAGCTGCCGGCAAAGCCCGCGAAGGTAGCGCCTATGGTGAAGGCGGTCAGCTTGATAATGGTGGGGTTGAGCCCCAGCGATTTGCAGGCGATCTCGTCTTCCCGCAGCGCTTCCCAGGCGCGGCCAAGGGGCATGCGCAGCAGGCGGTTGATGACAAACAGGGTCACCACCACCAGCACCAGCGCCATCAGGTAGAGGAAGATCACCTTGTGGTTGGCGTTGTAGGTAATGCCGAAGAAGTTGTGGAAGGTATCAAAGCCCCCATCCTTGACGGTGCGGTTGAACTCCAGACCCCCCAGCGTCGGCTTGGGGATGCCGGATATGCCGTTCGGGCCGCCGGTCAGGGTGGTCATGTTGTTGAGCAGGATGCGGATGATCTCGCCAAAACCCAGAGTGACGATGGCCAGATAGTCCCCCCGCAGCCGCAGCACCGGGAAACCGAGCAGGAAGCCGAAGGTGGCGGCCATCAGCCCGGCGATGGGCAGGCACTCCCAGAAGCTCAGCCCGAAGTAGGTGTTGAGCAGGGCATAGCTGTAGGCGCCGACCGCGTAGAAGCCGACATAGCCGAGATCGAGCAGACCGGCGAGGCCGACCACCACGTTCAGCCCCAGCCCCAGCATGATGTAAATCAGGGTGAGGGTGGCGAGATCGATGGCGCCGCGAGAGGCCATAAAGGGCCAGCTCACCGCGAACAGCAGCACCAGCACGGCGGTGAGGTTATAGAGCTTGGGCGCCTCTTCCGGGCTCGGCAGCACCAGCTTGGTGAAGCCGACCGAGAAGCCGCTGATGGAGGCCTGAAACAGCTTGGCGATCTGGCCGCGCAGCATCTGGAACCAGAAAACGAGGGTGGCGCCCCCCAGCAGCCAGGCCAGCGATACATCGAGGCGGCTCACTACCTGCAGGCTGGAGCCATCGATCTCCAGCTTGAAGCCGAGCAGCCAGAAGGAGAGCACCAGCAACACCAGGCTGGCGATACAGGCGTGGATAAATTGATGTTTCATCACACTTTCTCCACTTCCGGACGGCCCAGGATGCCGGTCGGCATAAAGAGCAGCACAAAAATGAGCAGGGCAAACGCCATCACATCCTTGTACTCGGTGCTGAGATAACCGGCGGTGAGCGCTTCAACCACGCCGAGCAGCAGGCCGCCCAGTACGGCGCCCGGAATGCTGCCGATACCGCCCAGCACTGCGGCAGTGAAGGCCTTCAGACCGGCCATAAAGCCGAGGTAGGGATTGATGACGCCGTAATACATGCCGAGCAGCACCCCGGCGACGGCGGCCAGCGCAGCCCCCAGTACGAAGGTGATGGAGATGACCACGTGGGTGTCGATCCCCAGCAGGTTGGCCATCTTGATATCTTCCGAACAGGCGCGGCAGGCGCGGCCCATGCGGGAGCGGCCGATGAACTGGGTCAGCGCCAGCATGGTGATGAAGGTCACCACGAAAATGATCAGCTGCATATAAGAGAGGCTGGCCTGAAAACCATCCTCACCCCCCAGGGTCCAGCCACCGGAGATCAGGCTGGGCATGGCGATATCCCGCGAGCCCTGAGCCATCCGCATCATGTTCTGTAGGAAGATCGACATGCCAATGGCGGAGATGAGGGGGATCAGCCGGTTGCCACCGCGCAGTGGCCGGTAGGCGACCCGCTCGATGCTCCAGCCATAGGTGCCGGTGATGATGATACTGACCAGGAAGGCGCCCCCCAGCAGTAGAAAGGTGCTGTCGATGCCCATCATCATGAGCCCCGCCATCACCATGAAAGCGACATAGGAGCCGATCATGTACACCTCGCCGTGGGCGAAGTTGATCATGCCGATGATGCCATAGACCATGGTGTAGCCAATGGCGATCAACGCATAGGTGCTGCCTATGGTTAATCCGTTCAGCAGTTGCTGAACGAGATAAAGGAGGTGTTCGGACATACTGCGTTCCCTGTACTTGCCCGCAAAGAGAGGAGGGGGTGAGCGTACTCACCCCCGATCGGCAGATTATTTGACTTGGCTGGAAGTACCGTCAGCGTGCCACTGGAACACACCGAATTCGAAGCCTTTCAGGTCACCGTTCGGTGCCCAGGTCAGGGGGCCCATCACAGTATCGATCGGCGCAGCCTTGATGGCGGCGGCAACGGCAGCCGGGTCATCTTCACCCGCCTTGGCGATACCGGCTGCCAGGGTTTGCACCGCGGCATAGGTAGTCCAGACGAACGGGCCGGAGGAGTCCTGACCCTTGGCCTTGAACGCCGCTACCAGCGGGGCGTTGGCAGGAACCAGATCGTATTTGTTCGGCAGGGTCACCAGCAGGCCTTCGGAAGCCGGGCCACCGATGGCGGAGATATCCTTGTTACCCACCCCTTCCGGGCCCATGAACTTGGCTTTCAGCCCCTTCTCGCCAGCCTGACGCAGGATCAGGCCCAGCTCAGGGTGATAGCCGCCGTAGTAGACGAAATCGACGTTCTCTTTCTGCAGTTTGGCGATCAGGGCGGAGAAGTCCTTGTCACCGGCGGTGATCCCTTCAAAGGCCACCACTTTCACGCCAGCCTTGTCGAGCGCCGCTTTGACGCTGGAAGCGATCCCTTCGCCATACTGCTTCTTGTCGTGGATAACGGCCACGCGCTGGGGTTTGACCTGCTCGATGATGTACTTGGCGGCAGTCGGGCCCTGATCGCTATCCAGGCCGATGGTGCGCAGGGTCAGCTGGTAACCGCGCTCGGTGATCTTGGGGTTGGTGGAGGCGGGGGTGACCATCAGGATCCCCTCGTCTTCATAGATGTCGGATGCGGGCAGGGTGTTGTCGGAGCAGAGGTGACCGACCACGAACTTGACCCCGTCGTTCACCACCTTGTTGGCAACGGCCACCGCCTGTTTGGGATCGCAGGCATCGTCATAGACGACCGCTTCGATCTGCTTGCCATTAATGCCGCCAGCCTTGTTGATCTGCTCGACCGCCATCTTGCCGCCGGTGAACTGCATGTCCCCGTACTGGGCCACCGGACCGGTGACCGGGCCTGCGATACCTATCTTGATGGTGTCTGCCGCGTGAGCGATGGAGATCGATCCAAACAGAGCCAAAGAAACCGCTGCGCCAACTGTGATTTTGCTCAACTTATGCATTGATTCGTCCCTTAATCAGTGGATTGTTTCATTTCCGTGTGCCATTCCGGATCTACATCCCGTGCATCCGGCTATAGGTATGGTTCTATCATTCCTCACGGGGCAATAACAAGCTGTTAAAGATACTAACCAGAGGGGGTTGGATGGGCGGATTTTGAAATAAATGACCTGTTATTTTAGACTAATCAGAGCTTAATTTTGATTTGTTGACTTAACATCTTGGTAACGAGAGGCGATTCTGACAAACGCCAGAGGATTAATCTGGCGATATTTTACTCTGACAGCGCTCCCATTTTGACCAGAATCCATTTGCGCAAACAGAAATGAGCGCCTAAATTAGCCGGCATTGACAATTCCGTGGCAGAGCTCGTTAAAACCAAGCCTTTATTCGGGAAATCTGCTAATGTTCCGCCTTTGACAGTCAGGAGACAGAGATGGCCACTATCAAGGATGTCGCCTCGCGCGCAGGCGTATCCATCTCCACCGTCTCACATGTGCTCAACCACACTCGGCGGGTCAGCGAAGACGCGACCCAGAAAGTGATTGAGGCGGTGGCAGAACTCAACTACGCGCCCAACTCGGTAGCGCGCAGTCTTAAAATAAATTCGACCAAGACCATTGGTATGCTGGTGACCACCAGCGTAAACCCCTTCTTCGCAGAAGTGGTGCAAGGGGTTGAAGCGTACTGCTTCGAACAGGGCTACAGCCTGATCCTCTGCAACACCGAAAACCAGCCGCCTCGCCAACAGCATTACCTGAGAATGCTGATGGAAAAACGGGTGGATGGCCTGCTGGTATTGGGTACCGACATCGACACCCCGTTGCGCGACATGCTGCGCATCCACAAGAACGTACCGCAGGTGGTACTGGATTGGGGCACGGAGTGCGATTTCGCCAACGTCATCAACGATAACGCCCGAACCGGCGCCCGCATGGCCGTGCAGCATCTGCTGGAGCTGGGGCACCGCGACATCGTCTGCATCACTGGCCAGCTCTCCAAGCCGACCACCCAGCAGCGACTGGACGGGGTACGTGATGCGCTGGGCGAGCACAGTCTGACCCTTAAAGATGAACAGGTCTTTGAAGGGGACTACGAGAGCCAGAGCGGCTTCGATGCCATGCAGCGCATCCTGGCCCTGCAGCCTCGTCCGACCGCGGTCTTTGCCTTCGACGATCCCATGGCGATCGGCGCGATTTGCGCTGCCTGGGAAGCGGGAGTCAAGGTGCCGGATGATATCTCCATCATCGGCTACGACGATGTGGAGATGGCGCGCTTCTCCAGCCCGCCGCTGACCACCATTCGTCACCCGAAGGCCGAACTGGGCCAGCTGGCGGTGAAGCATCTGGTCAGCCGGATCCGCAACAAGGAGCTGGAAGTGGAATCGATGACGGTACAGCCCGAGCTGATTGTCCGTCGCTCGGTCAAACCGTTGCGTTAATCCGCGCCCGTTGCCAAAACGAAAAACCCCCTCTGTCACGAGGGGGTTTTTGTTTATGGGCGGTTTACTTTCAACCTGTGGCTCGCAGCGCCGATCTCGGCTTTGCTGGTGAATATCCCCCCGTTTGACCCACCTCGCATTTTGCCTGTTAATCGTTTGATCAATATCAACAAAGGGTTAAGTTCTGATGGACTCCCGACTTAACCGTTCCATCCTGTAGGTTGGGTATGACTGTCAAGGATGGTGTCTTATGTTCCCCCCTCGCAAGCTGGGTCACCAGGTCACGCTGCTGGCAATCGGCGGCATCGTATTGCTCGCCGTGGTGCTGCTTACCTTTAATCTGTTTGAAAATCGCCAGCGGGTGCTCGCGGCCGAGCAGGCTGCACTGCGGAGCCAGCTCCAGAACGTGGAAGCGGTGATCAAAAACACCAGCCATGAAACCGTGCTGGCGGCGACCCTGATCGCCCAGCGGCCGGATGCAGCAAAGGCGGTGGCCGACAAGGATTGGCAGACCCTCGCCAATCTGTTTGATCCGCTCTGGCCCGCCATCAAGGCGCAGGGGATCGAGCAGTTCCAGTTCCACCTGCCGCCAGCCACTTCGCTCTATCGGGTACACAAGCCTGAAAAACACGGTGATGACCTCTCTGCCATTCGCCCCACTGTGGTTGAGGTGAATCGCGAGCATTATGCCGTTGGCGGGCTGGAGATTGGCGTGGCTGGTACCGGTTTGCGCGGGGTCGTGCCGGTCACCTTCAACGGGCAGCCGGTCGGTTCGGTGGAGTTTGGTCGTGCCCTGGATGAAAAGCTGTTTGGCCAACTGCTGGACAAGCAGGTGCAGCTCGCCATCTATCTGTTTGAGCAGGGCAAGCTGGTGACGCTGGTTGGCACATCCCGGCTTGGTGAGGTGATGGAGTGGTATCAGCCGGTACTGGCCGGTGAGGAACGTTTCGTCAATATGACGCAGCAGGGGAGTGACTTGCTGGTGATGGCGGCGCCCCTGCGCGATTACTCCGGCAAGGCGGTCGGTATCATCGAGTTGACCCGGGATCACAGTCTGGTCGCGGCCGATCTGGCTCGTCAGGGTTGGCAGATGGCGATCATCTCTCTGGTAGGGGTTCTGGTGATTGCAATGGTGATGGCGCTCGTGCTCAATCGCATCAATCGTCCTCTGTTCGACAGCGTCAAGGCGCTGGAGGCGCTGGCCAATGGCTCCGGCGATCTCGGCAGCAAGCTGCCGGTGGCGGGGCCGGAGGAGATCCGTCGCCTCGGGTCGGCGTTCAATGGCTTTGTTGCCAAGATCCGCGACACCATCAGCCAGCTCACCGCCACTCTGGGCGAACTGGCTGGCGAGAGTGAGCGGCTTTCGCGCAGTGCGGCGGGCAACCTTGGCAGCATGACGCGCCAGCAGGAGCAGACCACCCAGCTCGCCACCGCCATGACCGAGATGGCCAGCACGGTACACGAGGTGGCCAACAACACGGCACAGGCGGCCGAAGCGGCCAACGAAGCGGACAATCAGGCGGTCACCGGCGATGAGGTGGTGCAGCAGAGCGTCAACATGATCGAACAGCTGGCGGAGGAGATCGCCAGCGCGGGCAACACGGTGAAAGAGGTCGCCAAGGCCAGCGAGCAGATTGGCTCTGTGCTGGCGGTGATCCAGTCCATCGCCGAGCAGACCAATCTGCTGGCCCTCAACGCCGCCATCGAGGCGGCCCGGGCCGGTGAACAGGGGCGCGGTTTTGCGGTGGTGGCCGACGAGGTGCGCTCGCTGGCAGGCCGCACCCAGCACTCTACCGCCGAGATCCGCGGCACCATCGAGCAGTTGCAACGGGCGGTGGGCACCACGGTGACCATGATCGAACACAGCGTCTCGCGGGCTGGGGAGTCGGTGGAGCGGGCCAATCAGGCGGGAGAAGCCCTCGGCCGGATCAAGGGGGCGGTCAACAGCATTCGCGACATGAACACCCAGATCGCCGCCGCTTCGGAGGAGCAGTCCTCGGTGAGCGACGAGATCACCCGCAATATCGTCAGCGTCCACGAGATCTCCCAGGCCACCACGCTGGTGGCGCGGGATACAGCCCATATCGCCAGCCATGTGGCGACCCTGGTGGACAAGCTGGGGGATCTGGCCGGGCAGTTTCAGGATGGTTCCAACGTGCGGATGGTGCTGAGTCGCGCCCGCGCCGCTCACATGGGCTGGAAGACCCGGGTGCGCGCCTATCTGGATGGGCAGGAGGGGCTGTCGCGCAGCGAGGCGGTCAGTGACAAGGAGTGCCGCCTTGGTCACTGGTACTTCAGTGAAGGGCAGGCATGCTGCGGCGATCAACCCGCCTTCAGGGCGATGGCCGCCCCCCACGCCAGATTGCATCAGGTGATCCAGCAGGTTATCGAGCTGAAAAATCAGCACAAGCATGAAGAGGCGGAGGCGCTCTACCGCGAGATCGAGCAGAACTCAGAGCAGGTAGTGGGCTGCATCGATCAGCTGCTGCGGGAGATGACCACGCCGGAGCGTTAATGACGAGCGGATCGGATAGCCAAAGGGCTGGCAGCGATGTCAGCCCTTTTCATGGTGCGGGTCTGGAGCGAGGTTACTGCTCCGGACGCAGATCCTGATAACGGGCTGCGGTGATGAACTGGCTGAAGGTTTCACACCAGACGATCACGCTGCTGTAGCGGGCCGGATCGATCGTGGCGGGCAGCGGCACGATAAAGTTGTCGAAGGTCTTCACCGGCCCGACTCGCACCATTTGATCCTTGAGACGGGCAAAATCGGCTTCGGTCTCGACAAACTCGGGGGAGAGGTAGAGCTGGTAGTCCGGCCCGGGGGCCAGCTTGCCCATCAGACTGATGGCATCCTGCCCTATGCTCACCTTGCCTTCTCCCCAGTGCAGCCGATCGCTGTCTTTCAGATCCCGGCGAAAGGTGCCGTGGAAACTCGCTTGCTGCTGGCTGGCCGCGACCTGCTCAGTATCAGGGGCGGGTGGCGCGATCAGGATCGGCAGGGTGTAGACACCGGCGGCAAAGCCTGCCGCCGCGACCAGCAGATGGGTGCCCAGCAGCAGGGCCATGGTTTTGCGTTTCATGATATCTCGGTCGTTGATGAATTGATGGCAAAACCATACCAGTCCGGGGGCCCGCTGCCCAGTTTGCTCAGGCCATAGGTATAGTTATCCATCTATGGTGACGTGGGGTGTGATCACGCCAATGGCTCAAGGCCGGATGGTGCCGTCCTGCCCTTTGTTAATCTCGCTGGCGACGTGCACCAGCTGTTCCAGCTGGTGGTGGATCTGGGTGCGATCCAGCTGCTGCAAGGGCTGACGACACCACAGTACCGGTGTCAGGCTCTCGGTATCGAAACCCAGTACCGGCTTGCACGGGTCCTGACTGAACAGGTTCTGGGCGGCCGCCTGAGCGCTGGTGGCCGCGTCGAGGCGGGTAAACATCAGCAGATAGTTGGCCGGGTGTTCGGTCAGGTGACAGGTCAGTTCGCCGATCTGCAGGCTGGTGACGCTCTCCTCCTGTTGCGGCGCAGGCAGGGAGAGGGAGAGAAACAGCTGGTGGATGGCGGCGTGATAAAGAGAGTTCATTGATGGCTCCAGATTGATGATGGCGCCATTAGAGCAGGTCACCGCCAGCGGCACTGTTAATGGTGGCTCTCTTTTTTTAGCTTTTCGGTCAGCGAGATAGCACGCCGCGCTCAGTACAAAAATCGCGACCAATCCCGATAGTCCCTGTTGATGGCCTCTCCTAGACTGGCGGCGAAACATCACAAGAAGACAATCATCATGCAGATTCAAGCAAACACTGTCGGCACACAGGCCGTCGCTCACCACAGTGATGCAACCACAGGGGTTGGCCGGATGGGCCAGCTGGAGGCACGTCAGGTCGCCACCGGACAAGATGCGATCTTGCTGGGCAACCGCAGCGAACCGCAAAAAGGGCCGGGGCAGCTTTCGCGGTCGGAGTCCCGGCCAGCGCGAGTGCTTGCGGCTATCAAGGAGTGGATCGGCAACCTGCTTGGGAGCGGCAAGAGTGCCGCTGCGCCGAAGGCGCAAACTGCCACGTCCCACGAGGATCTTCAGCGACTGATGAAGCAGACAGCTCTCACGTGTTCACTGGGCGGCTTCGAGACTGCGAGTGAGCTGAACAGCATCAATGCTGAACAGTTAGGAAAGGAACATGCCCAGCTTGTGGCTCGTGATGGTGGTAATGGCCCCCTGCGAGCGCTCACCACCTTGCTGGCGGCGGTCGCTAAAAACTCGCAACAGCCGCAACTCCGGGAGTTGGCTGCCGGGCTGCTGGCTCGCCCCATCGCCGGTATCCCGCTCCAGCAGTGGGGCACTGTGGGGGGCAAGGTGACCGAGCTGCTCGCCAGCGCCACCCCCGAACTGCTGCAGGAGGCGATGAGCCAGCTGCACACCGCGATGGGTGAAGTGACCGACCTGCAGCGGGCCGTCAAGGCTGAAATCGCTAGCGAACCGGCGCAAAGTGCGACCACCACTGCGGATGCGACACCCGTCCAAAGCGGTGAGAGCAAAGGGGCTGCTCGCGAACAGGTCGCCATGGCGCGCCAGACCCCGGCCACCGGCTACAAGCTGGCGCTGGATCTTATCAGCTATCAGGCCAGCTACCTGCTGCGGGATCAAACCTCGACCGAGGTGACCCTGAGCAGCAGCGATCTCAATGCCCTGCATCAACACATTGCCGATGGCTCCATCAACAGTTCCCACATGGCCAAGTTGCAGACCCGCGGCGATCTGCAAACCCTGCGTACTCTGGCGCTCTCGCTGGCCAGCAGCAGCGACGCCAAGGGCTCTTCCCTTGGTCATGCCCTCGACAGTCTCGCCTCGGCGCGCCCAAACCAGCGACTGGTGCTGGGCGGCCTGATGCAGTTTGCCGGTCAGACCGAGCAGGCGTGGGTGGACCATACCGCGCTCAAGCCGCGAGAGGAACGGCTCGATGCCGGGGCGCGGCTGCGCTTTGACACCGGCCATATGCAGGCGGAGCTGGGGCGTCTCGGCGACAGCGAGGCACGGCAGGTGCTGCAACAGCTGGAAGGGGCTTTTGGTGATCGGGCCAGGGCTATCTGCGACTTCGCGGTTGCTCAGGTCTCCGGCTTTGCCGATAGCGAAAGCAGCCCTGAGGCTGTGCTGGTCTCCCGCCTGACCCGCATGGGCAATCTGGTGGGCAGCCTGACCGATGCGCTCAAGGAGCGGCTGCAACTGCCCGGGTCCGCCCGTGGCGAGCCGACCATGATCGACTCCGCTAGCCAGCTGACACCGCTCGAACTGGCTGCGCTGGCTCATATCGGCGTCGATGAGAGCTATCTGTAAACCGTCAGCACACAGCCCCTCGGGGCAAGGTGATATGACATAAAAACGGACACCCTCGGGTGTCCGTTTTCTTATTCTGGCGGGTATAGGATGAGGAGAGCAGGGCAGGCCGATTTGCTTACAGGCTGGCGAAATCCACTTCGGGCAGGCTTTCAAAGCCGGGGCGGGCAAACAGATAGCCCTGCATCAGGCTGACGCCCATCTCCTGCAGGCAGGCCATCTCTTCGCGGGTCTCGATCCCCTCCGCCAGCGGGGTGATCTGCAGCTCGGCAAACAGGGCCAGACAGTGGCGCACTATGGCTTGCCGGGTCGGGTCCTGGTCGATGCCGCGCAGCAGGTGCATATCGAGCTTGACGATGTTGGGGTGAAAATCGGCCAGCAGGTTGAGGCCCGAGTAACCGGCGCCAAAGTCATCGATCGCCGTTTTGAAGCCGAGCGCCTGATAGTGATCGACGATACCGCGAAGGTGCTGGCTATCCTGCACCTGCTCCACCTCGGTCAGTTCGAACATGATCTGCTCGATGGGGAAGAGGTGCTCGCGGGCCGCCTGCAGGGTGGTGCGAATGCAGCGCTCCGGGCGATAGACCGCATTGGGCAGAAAGTTGATGCTCAGCATCCCCTTCATACCGAGCCGTGCCGCCAGCGCGATGGCTTTGATGCGGCACAGCTGATCGAAACGGTAGCGATTGCCATCGTTGACCCGGGCAATCACGCTCTGCGCCGGCTCGTTGTTGAGCCCCCGCACCAGCGCCTCGTAGCCGAAGATGGTGCGCTGGCTGCAATCGATGATGGGCTGAAAGGCCATGGTGAAATCGAAGTCGAGATCTGCTTTCTCCTGACACAGCTGGCAGATGGCGGGGGATGGGGCGGCAGGTATATCCATGACTTTCCTCTTGGGCGTGGCGGCGCTGGGCACTGTCTCAAATGATAACAGCTGATCACCCCCCTGTAGGTTCGATTAGCGCAGCGTAATCGGACGAACGAGAGGTTTTGATTGTGGTTGTTGCCGTGTAACCGTGTCGGCCAACCGGAGGGGGAAATCGGCTGGCCGTTATGGCGAGAGAATCCATTTACGCGAACGTCCGATTACGCCTGACGGCTAATCGAACCTACGGGTTATTTCTTTGAAAGGTCACTCATCAGAGTCGACATAGGAATATAAAAGATAATCCCCACGATAAAGATAATTATCTGGGCAATATAGAATTCGACCCTAACAGATGGGATGAGATTAAATGAAATATACATTGTTATGGATATCATTGATATCGCAAAGATATAAACCTGATATGTACTAAATCTTTCTATACGTTTTTTTGTATCAGGCACATCAAGGCTTTTTGCCAGCAGTTGACCATACATCATAGATAAAGCTAATGAGAAGTCAGATATTTTAACAAATGACATTAAAGCATCGTCAAATAACTTTATTATGAATAGAAGAAGTAAGGGAAGTGCAATAAATACAACCTCTTTCTTCGCCACATCATAATTTCTTTTATTCATGATCTAGCTCCAAGCTTAGTTGTTGTACTTCCCCTTGAGGGACTACGCGTATGACTTTAACAATTTCTTTCTCGTATGATGCGAGGTGAGGTCTTAGCTTATTTGTTTTTCTTTTGGTTCTGACATACGCATGTAGTGCATCCCCTGGCCATAGTGCATCTTCGTGTCTAACCCACTTTTCGAACCAAACATCATCTAGCATTGCTGCAGTTATCTTTTTATTTTTACCATGAGTTCTTTCAAAATCCCATTGTAAACCTTTCACATATGATGGACGACGAACAATAAGAATTTCCTTGGCAGGGAAATCCTCTACAGTGTTAGAAAATATTTGGCTGCCATTTCTTGGACATGAGAAGGTTTCACTAATGTCGGTTAAATCATCTCCTCTCCCGAACTGAACTTTATCATTCTTACTCAGTTCACTATTGGCTTTGTATATTTTGTTAAGTGCGTCAGCTATATCTATAGGGTCTGCATCACCATGACAAGTAAATAATTTATCTTGGGGTGAGCTTGCCCCTGAAGCAGAGTAAACATTTTTTATAAATGTTTTCACATCTGTTTCTGAATCAATTTTCTCCGATGTACTAATCTCTTTCTTGATTCCTTCATAAATACAATCGTAAAGACTCTCTAAGCGAACACCTCTTATTATATCTTTCACTTTTATAGCTATGTCTGCAATGCATGACCCTTCTCTAGTTTTTTCAAGGGAAGTATCAAATTCGATACCCTTGCCAAAACCTTGCATAAAAGACTCTTGTAATGCATTAAATCCTTCAATATACATGGCCATAGCGATGAACACTCGCTGAGGATTTTCTTGCTCTCTATCAAAGTCAATACGAATTGAGTAATTGGTGGCCATGTATCATTCCTCCGTTTGAGAGCATGATTCTTACGTTTTATCAAAGAATATTCAATTGATATCATGAAAATATGAGTAAAAGGTCAGAGTTACAATAACGCTTAAGACAATGATTTTTAAAATAGATTTTTTAAATGTTTTGAACAAACAAAAACGGCGCCTTGCGGCGCCGTTTTTAATATCACTTACTAAACCAGAATCACTGTAGCAGGGAGATATCCGCGACTTGCAGGAACAGGTTGCGCAGGTTGTTCAGCAGTGCCAGACGGTTGGCCTTGAGGGCCTCGTCGTCGGCCATCACCATGACTTCGTTGAAGAAGGTGTCGACCGGCTCGCGCAGGGCGGCCAGACGGGTGAGGGCAGCCTGATAGTCACCGGCGGCGAACAGCGGGGCCAGTTCGGCTTGCAGTTCGGCAACCTGGGTGGCCAGCGCCTTCTCGGCGGCATCGACCAGCAGTTCCGGTTTGACGGCAGTCGGCAGTTCGCCTTCGACCTTGGCCAGAATGTTGCTCACGCGCTTGTTGGCGGCAGCCAGTGCCAGTGCGGCATCCAGCGTGCGGAAGTGGCTGACGGCCTTGACGCGACGATCGAAGTCGAGCGGACGGGTCGGGCGGCGGGCCAGCACGGCCAGCACCACGTCGGCACCGATGCCTTCGTCCTGATAGGCGGCGCGGAAGCGGCCCAGCATAAAGTCGACCACGTCGGTAACGACGGTTTTGTTGGTCAGCTTGTCGCCGTAGACGCGTACCGCTTCTTCAACCAGTTCAACCAGATCCAAGTCCAGCTGCTTCTCGGTCATGATGCGCAGGGCACCGATGGCGGCGCGACGCAGGGCGAACGGGTCCTTGTCACCCTTGGGCAGCATGCCGATGCCGAAGATACCGGCCAGGGTGTCGAACTTGTCGGCCAGCGCGACGGCGCAGGCAACCAGACCGGACGGCAGGGCATCACCGGCAAAGCGCGGCATGTACTGCTCGTTGAGGGCCACGGCCACTGCTTCATCTTCGCCATCGTGACGGGCGTAGTGCATCCCCATGACACCCTGGGTGTCGGTGAACTCGCCGACCATGTTGGTCATCAGGTCACACTTGGAGAGCAGACCGGCACGCTTGGCCTGAGCCACGTCGGCGCCGATACGCTCGGCGATAAAGCCGGCGACGGTCTCGATACGCTCGACCTTGGCCTTGACGGTGCCCAGCTGTTGCTGGAACAGCACGGTTTCAAGGCGCGGCAGGCGGGAGGCCAGGGTCTGCTTGAGGTCGGTCTTGAAGAAGAACTCGGCGTCAGAGAGACGGGGGCGAACCACCTTCTCGTTGCCGCTGATGATCTGGCTCGGGTCTTTGGACTCGATGTTGGTGACGAAGATGAACTTCGGCAGCAGCTTGCCGTTCTTGTCGTAGACCGGGAAGTACTTCTGGTCACCCTTCATGGTGTGCACCAGCGCTTCAGCCGGCACGGCCAGGAACTTCTCTTCGAAGTTGGCGGTCAGCACCACAGGCCACTCGACCAGTGCGGTCACTTCTTCCAGCAGGGCGTCGTCCAGATCGGCCACGCCACCGAAGGCGGCAGCGGCCGCTTCGACGTCAGCCTTGATCTTGGCTTTGCGCGCCATAAAGTCGGCAATTACCATGCCGCGCTCCTGCAGGATCTGCGGGTACTGGCTGGCGTTGTCGATGGTGAACTCGCTCTCGCCCATAAAGCGGTGGCCGCGGATGGTGCGGGCAGAGTCGATACCCAGAATGTGGGCGGGGACCAGCTCGCCATCCAGCAGCAGGGTCACGGTGAAGACTGGACGCACGAACTGGATGGTCTTGTCGCCCCAGCGCATCATTTTCGGGATCGGCAGCTTGGCCAGTGCTTGGCTAACCAGCTCACCCAGCAGATCGACGGCCGGACGGCCTTCGACCTTGGCGGTGTGAACCAGCCACTCACCCTTGTCGGTGACCAGACGCTCGGCCTGCTCAACTGTGATGCCGTTGCCACGGGCCCAGCCTTCGGCAGCCTTGGTCGGCTTGCCTTCGGCATCGAACGCCTGCGCCACGGCCGGGCCGCGCTTCTCGACGCTCTTGCTCGGCTGTTCGCCGGCCAGCCCGCTTACCTTCAGCGCCAGACGGCGCGGTGAGGCAAACCACTCGACGTCGCCAAAGGCCAGATCGGCTTTGGTCAGTTCGGCTTTGAAGTTGTCGGCAAAGGCTTCGGCCAGGGAGCGCAGGGCTTTGGGCGGCAGCTCAGCAGTACCGATCTCTACCAGAAATGTATGTTGTGCCATGTCCGTTCCTTAACCTTGCTTGTTCTCACTGCGCTGACACATCGGGAAGCCCAGCGCTTCGCGGGAGGCGTAGTATGCCTCTGCCACGGCCTTGGTCAGGGTGCGAATGCGCAGGATGTAGCGCTGACGCTCGGTGACCGAGATGGCCTTGCGGGCATCCAGCAGGTTGAAGGAGTGAGCGGCCTTGAGGATGCGCTCGTAGGCAGGCAGCGGCAGCGGTTTTTCCAGTGCCAGCAGATTCTGGGCTTCCTTCTCGTACTGCTCGAAGCAGTGGAACAGGAACTCCACATCGGCGTGTTCGAAGTTGTAGGTGGATTGCTCCACTTCGTTCTGGTGGAACACGTCGCCGTAGGTGGTCTTGCCCAGCGGGCCATCAGACCAGACCAGATCGTAGACGCTGTCCACGCCCTGAATGTACATGGCCAGACGCTCGAGACCGTAGGTGATCTCGCCGGTGACCGGCTTGCACTCGAGGCCGCCAACCTGCTGGAAGTAGGTGAACTGGGTCACTTCCATGCCGTTCAGCCACACTTCCCAACCCAGACCCCAGGCACCCAGAGTCGGGTTTTCCCAGTTGTCTTCCACGAAGCGGATGTCGTGGATTTCAGGATCCATGCCCAGCTCTTTCAGGGAGCCCAGATAGAGTTCCTGAATGTTGTCGGGGGAAGGCTTGATGATCACCTGGAACTGGTAGTAGTGCTGCAGGCGGTTCGGGTTTTCACCGTAGCGGCCGTCAGTCGGACGGCGGGACGGTTGCACGTAAGCGCAGGCGATGGGCTCTGGGCCCAGGGCACGCAGACAGGTCATGGGGTGGGAGGTACCGGCACCCACTTCCATATCCAGCGGCTGAATGATGGTACAGCCCTGGCGGGACCAATAGTCCTGCAGCTGCAGGATCAGGCCCTGAAAGGTTTTGACATCGAATTTTTGCATAATTTTTTTTCGCGCGAAGTGAAAATCAGAGCAAGATTTGCTGAATGTGAACCGAGGGAGTATACCGTCTGGCATGGTCGGATAATAGGCGAAATTGCAGCGGATTCGCGGGATGATGCTGTGCTCTGGCTGGTCGGGCAGGCTGTCCGGTATATGATGTGAGCAGTGCCGCCTGCAGAGTGGGCAGGGTCGGGCAAACCGCTGAAATGACGAGGGAGAGGAAATGGAACTGCGCTGCTCCTGGGTGACCAAAGACCCGGAATACATTGAATACCATGACAAACAGTGGGGCAGGCCGGTCTATGACGCCCGCGAGCTGTTTGCCAAGCTCTGCCTCGACGGCCAGCAGGCGGGGCTGTCGTGGATCACCATCCTCAAGCGTACCGAGAGCTATTACCGCGCCTATGCGGACTTTGATCCGGTGCAGATTGCCCGCTTCGACGAGCAGGATGTGGAGCGGTTGATGCAGGACAGCGGCATTATCCGCAACCGGCTCAAGGTGCAGTCGATCATCAGAAATGCCCGCGCCTATCTGGCGTTGCAGGAGCAGGGGATCGACTTTGCCGACTACCTGTGGGGCTTTGTTGGCGGCGCCCCCATCGTCAACCAGCGGCAGGGCAACGGCGATATTCCGGCGACCTCACCGGAGTCGGATGCCATGTCGAAGGCGCTCAAAAAGCTTGGCTTCAACTTCGTCGGCAGCACCATCTGTTACGCCTTTATGCAGGCGGTGGGGATGGTGAACGATCATCTGGTCAGCTGTCCTTGCCACGCCGAGTGTCAATTACCGCACTGACAGCCCGCCGACTGCCCAAAAAAACACCACTCTCGCCATCTGTTCAGGCTTGCGTCAGACAATGGCGTGCCAGCGCGTTACAATCCGGCCCCCGGCATGGTGCCGGATTGTTTTCACAGAGGTTTTTTCATGCGAGCCAAGATCCTGGTGCCTGCTCTGGCACTGACCGTTGCCCTGAGCGGCTGTACCACCAACCCCTACACAGGTGAATCCCAGACCTCCAAAGGTGCCTGGGGCGCGCTGGCTGGCGCCGCTGCCGGTGCGGCCGTAGGTGCGCTCTCCTCCAGCAAGGGTGACCGCAAGAAGGGCATCCTGACCGGTGTTGCTGCCGGCGCGGCGCTGGGTGGCGGTATCGGCTACTACATGGACGTGCAGGAAGCCAAGCTGCGCGAGAAGCTGCAGGGCACCGGCGTCAGCGTGACCCGCAATGGCAATGAGCTGATCCTCAACATGCCGAACAACGTCACCTTCGACAGCTCCAGCTCCCAGCTGAAAGCGGCCGGAGCCAACACCCTCTCCGGCGTGGCCATGGTGGTTGCCGAGTTCGACAAGACCCGCCTGAACGTGGTCGGTCACACCGACAGTACAGGTTCCCGCGATCTGAACATGAAGCTCTCCCGCGATCGTGCCGATGCCGTTGCCGCCCAGCTGATTGGTCAGGGCGTAGCAGGCAGCCGCATCTCCACCACCGGCGTGGGCCCGGATCAGCCGGTTGCTACCAACAGCACAGCCGCTGGCAAAGCCCAGAACCGCCGCGTGACCATTACCCTGACCCCGACCGCCTAAGTCGCTCAGGTCTTGGTAACGAAAAGGCCCCGCCAGTGATGGCGGGGCCTTTCTATTGGCGCAGTTGCGAGCAATGGCGCCTTGTTGTTTGCTCCCTTCTCACCTCGTGGGAGAAGGGGCGGGGATGAGGGGGATAAGCGCCTCTTAGACCGCCGCTGTCAGCTGCACTTCGACCTTATAGCCTTCGTGGGCCAGGCGAGCTTGTACACAGGCGCGTACGGGGGCTGTGCCAGCCGGGATCCAGGCATCCCACTGCTCGTTGAAGGCAGCGATATCCTGAATGTCTTTGAGATAGATGTTGGCCATCAGAATTTTGTCTACGCCGGAGCCGTTGGCTTCCAGCAGGCGCTGCAGGCTTGCCAGCACTTCGCGGGTCTGCTGGTGGATGTCGGCCTCTTCGCTGACGGGCACTTCCACCACGTAGAGGGTGCCATTGTGGATGACCACGTCTGACCAACGCTGGGTGGTGCCGATTCGGGTAATGGTTGTCATGGAGTGCTCCGGTACGGGGGCTTATTGACCCTTGCGGATCAGATAGCGGTAGGGGGCCTGCTCTGTCTCGCTGGCGACCAGGGTGTGATCCATAAAGCGGCAGAAACTGGGGATGTCGCGGGTGGTTGAAGGATCGTCGGCGCTGACCAGCAGGGTCTCGCCATCCGCCATCAGCCGCACTTTCTTGCGAACCATCATAACGGGTTCCGGGCAACGAAGCCCGATTGCGTCCAACTCGTGGGTTGCGCCGCAGAATAAATCACTCATCTATTATCAACCTTCAACCTATTCGGCTGCCAATGATACTCAGGGCTAAAAAATAATCAAACAAACGCCCCATCAACCAGCATATGTAACCGAAATGTTATTCGGCCCTATCCAGCTTGCGCCGGACGAGTAATATAAAAATTGAACCATATTCAACAAGGAGGTGAATATGCAGGTCTCCTACGGCAGATTACAAGCCTATGCAGGCATGGGGTTCTTGTCCTTCGCCATGATAGTGATGGGCAGCCCGATCGGGAATACCGGTACCTGGTTCGGCTCCATGGTGATGGTCGGGTTGGGGCTCTGGATCGAGCTCAGCGATTACTATGACGAGGATGAGGACGAGAACGATCAATCCTGAATCGGATGACGATTCAACAACAAAGGCGGAGCAATTCCGCCTTTGTCATTTCTGCCGTTTGGTAATGTGCCCGGATCAGCGGGTCGAGCGCATCGCCCGCTCCAGATGCAGCGCCGTCTGCTCCGGGTTGGCCTTGGGGTCGTTGAAGAAGTTGCTCAGCACATCGAGGATCGCCTGCCGCATATTGGTCGGCGTCGCCATCCCTTCCGCCATGCTGGGCAGCAGGTTGTCCTGCTTTTCCGCCAGCAGGAAATCCTGATAGGAGCGGACGGCGCAGCGGTCGAACTTGCTCATGTCGGGATTGGTCAGCGCCGGGATCGACCCCTTCACCCGATTGAACTCCTCCTGGAATTGCGGCGTCATCAGCAGCTGAGCCAGATCCCCCTGCGCCTGCAGCTGGGCCGGATCCCGCTGTTTGAACATGGCGATGGAGTCGAGGTTGTAGCTGAACAGTCCGGCGCTGCCCGGGCTCGGCAGACAGGCGATATCCTCGCCCGGCCGGTAGTTGCCCGCGCTCAGCTCCCCTTTCACCCAGTCCCCCATCACCTGCATGGCGGCGCCACCGCTCTCCAGCAGATTGGTGGCCTGATGCCACTTCAGCCCGGCGTATTTTTGCGGCACATAGGCGCGCAGCTGCTGGAAACGGGTCAACACCCGCACCATGTCGGGGCCGGTCAGGGTGGCGCTGTCCTGCTCGAGGAACGCCTTGCGATAGAATTCTTTACCCCCCTCACCGAGCGCCACCGTTTCAAACAGTACCGCCAGCTGCCAGGGCTCGTTGCCGATGGCGAGCGGGGTGATGCCCCGTTTTTTAAGCTGGTCGGCGACGGTGACAAACTGGGCCCAGTCAGTGGGTGGAGTCAGCTTGTTGCGCTCGAAGATCTTGCGGTTTAGCCACAGCCAGTTGACCCGGTGGATGCCGGTGGGCACCGCCATCAGGGCGCCATTCTGGCTGAGGGTGGCCCGTACCATGGGCGGCATCTGGCTGTACCAGCCGAGGTGTTCGGCCATGGGGGTGAGATCGCGCAGGAAGCCGAGCCCGGCCCACTCCTTGAGTTCATAGCCCTTGAGGTGGGCCGCTTCGGGCGGGTTGGCCGCCAGTGCCCGGCTCTTCAATACCGTCATGGCACTCTTGCCGCCGCCGCCCTGTACCGCGAAGTCGTTCCACTGGTTGCCCTGTTTGGTCCACTCGGATTTGAGCACTTCGACCGCTTTTGCTTCGCCGCCGGACGTCCACCAGTGCAGTACCTCCACCTGGGAGGCGGCAACTGGAGCAGAGAGCAGGGCGATGACAGAAAAAGACAACCACTTCATAAGGTTACTGCCTTGGTAGGGAGAGCGTGGCCTGCAGGCCACCTTGCGGACGGTTTTCCAGCACCAGATCGCCGCCGTGGGCGTGGGCAATGTTGCGGGCGATGCCAAGACCGAGGCCGGTGCCGGCCTGATCGGTGCTGAGCCGGTAATAGGGTTCGAAGATACGCTCGAACTGATCGTCCGGCAGGCCGGGGCCCTCATCCATGATGAAGAGGATCAGCATCTCCTCGTCATCCATGATGATGATGCGCACCTTCTGGCCGTACTTGATGCCGTTGTCCACCAGATTGCCGATGCAGCGCTTGAGCGCCAGCAGCTTGCCGCGATAGGGCCACTTGCAGTGGCCTTCGATGGTCAGCCGCTCGTCGTGCAGGTTCATCGACTCCGCCATCTGCTCCAGCAGGGCATTGATGTCGATCTCCTCGATATTCTCGTGAATGTCGGTCTCTTTGACCGTCTGCAGCGCCCCTTTCACCATCAGCTCCAGTTCGTCGAGATCCTTGTTGAACTTGGCGATCTGTACCTCGTCATCGAGCAGTTCGACCCGTAGTCGCAGTCGGGTGATGGGGGTCTTGAGGTCGTGGGAGATGGAGCTGAACAGCCGCTCTCTATCGTCGATATAGCGACGGATGCGGTGCTGCATGATGTTGAAGGCGCGGGTCGCCGCCACGATTTCCGATGCCCCTTCCTCCTTGAGCGAAGGCTGATCGATATCTTTGCCGAGATTGACCGCCGCCTTGGCGAGACGGCGCAGCGGCCGGGTCTGCCAGCGCACCAGCATAAAGGTGAAGAAGCAGAGGAACACCGTCATCAGGGCGATGAAACGCACCTGGTTGCTCGGCATCACGGTATCGTCGAGGGTCATGTAGGGGGCGGGCAGCAGGGCCGCCAGATAGAGCCACTCCCCCTTTTCAATCTCGATCTGGGTCACCAGTACCGGTGGATTGAGCGGCTCCAGCGACAGGGTGTAACGGGCCCAGGAGGAGGGGAGATCCGCCAGCAGGGTGTCGTTATTGAAGACATGGAGGTCATCGGGTCGGGAGAAGTCCACCTTGATCGCCATGGCATCGGAGAGCTTGCGGGTCAGCACTCCCTGCACCTCCTCCAGCACCTGCGTCTTGCGTTCGCTGTCGGGGATGGCGTTGATGTGGATCTCTTCCTCGTTGAGCGAGACGAAGAAGCGGCTGCCCCCCATGTTGCGCAGCTGGTCCAGCGCGATATGGCGATATTGCAGCGGCAGGGATTTGAAGAAGTTGACGGTGGAAGCGGCAGACATGGCGAGGTTGCGGGTGGTGCTGAGCATCCCCTCCAGCTCCCGCTTCTGGATCTGCTGCATCCAGATGCCGGTCAGAATGGTCTGGGAGAGCAGGATGGCCAGCAACAGCAGCAGGATCATCCGTGACAACAGGGAGCGGGGCACCAGCGCCCCCCAGGACCACTTGTTGCTCATGGCAGCTCGTGCACCTCGGCAATCAGCATGTAGCCGCTACCGCGAATGGTCTTGATGATGCGCGGGCTCTTGCCGTTGTCGCCCAGCTTCTGGCGCAGGCGGCTGATCTGCACGTCGATACCGCGCTCCATCGGCAGGCTTTCGCGGCCGCGGGTGGCATCCGAGATGGTGTCCCGATCCAGCACCACGCCGGGCTGTTGCAGGAACATGCCGAGCAGCATGGCGTCGCTGCCGGAGAGATCCAGCAGGCTGCCATCGTCATGGGTCAGCTGGTGGCTCAGAGTGTCGAGGGTCCACTCGGCAAAACGCAGGCGGCGGCTCGGCTCTTTCTCTTTTTCCGGCTGGCGGAATTCGGCGCGGCGCAGCAGTGCCTTGATGCGGGCCTGCAGTTCGCGGGGGCTGAACGGCTTGGCGATATAGTCGTCGGCGCCGAGTTCGAGGCCGATCACCCGATCCGCTTCGTCGGAGGCGGCGGTCAGCATGATGATGGGCACCTGGGAGTCACGACGGATTTGCTGGCAGAGGGTAAAACCGTCCTCGCCGGGCATCATGATGTCCAGAATAATCAGGTCCGGGCTGTGCTGGGCGAGTTGCTGGCGCATCTCGTTGCCCTCCGCCGCCGTCAATACCTGAAAGCCCGCCCGGGTCAGGTACTCATTGAGCAGCTCGCGGATCTCTTGGTCGTCATCGACGATCAGCAGTTGTTTGCTCATTGACATATGTATGTGCATCCACCCATTTTTTTGTGCAGATTGAACCTGTCGGGGGAGTAAAAAGCAAGCAAGCCCCCTATCTAATGTGAGGTTTAAGGCAATAACAGCCTATTGATAAGATTAAAACGAAAAAAGGCCGACCCAAACGGGACGGCCAACAGACAGCTTCTGACCACTGACGAGCACCCCGTGTGGCGATCGTCACAGACTTGAAAAGGGGCCAGTCAGACTGGCCCCGAAAAGGGACAACTCTCAGTAGTGCATCCCGTCGATCCGGCTGGTTATCACACCCGTTCAAACACGGTGGCGATGCCCTGACCCAGACCGATACACATGGTGGCAACCCCCAGGGTGGCATCCTTCTCCTCCATCAGATTGATGAGGGTGGTGGAGATGCGGGCGCCGGAGCAGCCGAGGGGGTGACCCAGGGCAATGGCGCCGCCGTTCAGGTTCACCTTCTCGTCCACCTGATCCTGCAGACCCAGATCCTTCACGCAGGGCAGGGACTGGGCGGCAAACGCCTCGTTCAGCTCGAACAGGTCGATATCACCGACAGTCAGACCGGCACGCTTGAGCGCCTTCTGGGTGGCCGGCACTGGGCCGTAACCCATGATGGCGGCGTCACAGCCGGCGATGGCCATGGCACGAACCTTGGCGCGCGGCGTGAGGCCGAGGGCCTTGGCGCGATCCGCGCTCATCACCAGCATGGCGGCGGCGCCGTCAGACAGCGCCGAGGAGCTGCCGGCGGTGACGGTGCCGTTGACCGGGTCAAACACCGGGCGCAGCTGGCTTAGAGTTTCGACCGTGGTCTCCGGGCGGATCACCTCGTCATAGTCGTAGAAGAAGCGGGCGCCGCTGGCGTCGTGGCCTTCCAGCCCGACGATCTCCTTGGCAAAACGCCCTTCCACGGTGGCAGCGTGAGCACGGCGGTGGGAGCGGGCGGCAAACTCGTCCTGCTGCTGGCGGCTGATGCCGTGCAGCTTGCCGAGCATCTCGGCGGTCAGCCCCATCATGCCGGAGGCTTTCGCCACCGATTTGGCCATGCCGGGGTGGAAGTCGACGCCGTGGCTCATCGGTACGTGACCCATGTGCTCGACGCCGCCGATGATGAAGATATCCCCATCACCTACCTGAATGGCGCGGGAGGCGTCGTGCAGCGCCTGCATGGAGGAGCCACACAGGCGGTTGACGGTAACCGCCCCTACCTGCTTCGGAATACCGGCCAGCAGTGCGGCGTTGCGGGCGATGTTGAAGCCCTGCTCCAGAGTCTGCTGCACGCAGCCCCAGTAGATATCCTCGATCTCGTTCGGGTCGAGGTTGGGGTTGCGCAGCAGGATGGATTTCATCAGGTGCGCGGACAGATCTTCTGCACGCACGTTGCGGAAGGCGCCGCCCTTGGACCGGCCCATCGGGGTCCGGATACAGTCGACAATGACTACGTCTTTCATGAATGGATCTCCTTTCCGCAATCAGTAGAAGGTTTTGCCTTGGGCAGCCATCTCGCGCAGCTTGTCGCTGACGCGGTAGAGCGGGCCCAAGTCGGCATACTGGTCGGCCATGGCCACGTAGCGATCCAGACCAATGGTGTCCAGATAGCGGAACACGCCGCCGCGGAAGGGAGGGAAGCCCAGACCGTAGACCAGCGCGATGTCGGCTTCGGCTGGGGTGGCAACAATGCCCTCTTCCAGACAGAGCACCACCTCGTTGATCATCGGGATCATCATGCGAGCGATGATGGCGTCCTTGTCGAAATCCTGTTTCGGCTTGGCGATGGGGGCCAGCAGCTCGTAGCTGGCGGCGTCGGCCACCTTCTTCGGCTTGCCCTTCTTGTCCTGCTCGTAGGCGTAGAAGCCCTTGCCATTCTTCTGACCGAAGCGGTTCACTTCGTACATCACGTCGATGGCGGTGCGGCCTTCCTTGCTCATGCGTGCCGGGAAGCCTTGTGCCATCACATCACCGGCATGGTGACCGGTGTCGATGCCGACCACGTCCAGCAGGTAGGCGGGGCCCATGGGCCAGCCGAACTCCTTCTCCATCACCTTGTCGACGGCCGCGAAGTCAGCACCATCGGCGACCAGCTTGTTGAAGCCGAAGAAGTAGGGGAACAGCACGCGGTTGACGAAGAAGCCAGGGCAGTCGTTGACCACAACCGGGGACTTGCCCATGGCGGCGGCGTAGGCCACCACGCGGTTGATGGTTTCATCGGAGGTTTGCTCGCCGCGGATGATCTCCACCAGTGGCATGCGGTGCACCGGATTGAAGAAGTGCATGCCGCAGAAGTTCTGCGGGCGCTTCAGCCCCTTGGCCAGCAGGGAGATGGGGATGGTGGAGGTGTTGCTGGCGAGCACGGCGTCTTCGCCAATGATCCCTTCCACTTCGCCCAGTACGGCGGCTTTCACTTTCGGGTTCTCGACCACGGCTTCGACCACCACATCCACGTGCTTGACGTTGTCATAGCTGAGGGTCGGGGTGATGGCGGAGAGTACCTGGCCCATCTTGATGCCATCGATGCGGCCCTTTTCGAGCTGGCCGTTGAGCAGCTTGGTGGCTTCGCCCATGCCAAGTGCCAGCGCCTTCTCGTTGATATCCTTCATCACCGCCGGAATGCCCTTGCTGGCAGACTGGTAGGCGATGCCGCCGCCCATGATGCCGGCACCCAGTACGGCGGCGTGGCCAGTGGCCTTGCTCGCCTGCTTGGCCGCCTTCTTGGCCAGTGCCTTGATGTGCTGATCGTTCAGGAAGATGCCGACCAGCGCCTTGGCCACGTCGGTCTTGGCCAGCTTGATAAAGCCTTGTGCCTCGACAGTGAGCGCCTCATCGCGGCTCATACCTGCGGCGGCCTCGACGGTTTTCACCGCGGTCATCGGCGCCGGATAGTGTTTGCCCGCCACGGCGGCAACCATGCCGGCGGCGGTGGTGAAGCTCATCATGGCTTCCAGTTTGGAGAGGCGCAGCGGCGCTTTCTTGGCGGCGCGACGGCTCTGCCAGTCCAGCTTGCCCGCGATGGCGTCCTTGATCATCTGCAGCGCAGCGCTCTGCAGCGCGTCGGGGGCGACCACGGCATCGATGGCGCCCACCTTGAGGGCGTCATCGGCACGGTAATCCTTGCCGGTGGTGATCCACTCGAGCGCGTTGTCGGCGCCGATCACCCGCGGCAGACGGACTGTGCCGCCAAAGCCCGGCATGATGCCGAGTTTGGTCTCGGGCAGGCCAATCTTGGCGCTGGTGTCAGCCAGACGGAAGTCGGTGGAGAGAATGGTCTCGCAGCCGCCGCCCAGAGCGTGTCCCTTGATGGCGGAGAGGGTTGGAACCGGCAGATCTTCGATGGCATTGAAGATGTCGTTGGCCTTTTTCAGCCAGCCGAGCAGATCTTCTTGCGGCAGATCGAACAGTTCCAGGAATTCGGTAATGTCGGCACCGACGATAAAGGCGTCTTTGCCGGAGGTGAGGATCAGACCTTTTAGTTCACGTTCTTGTTGTAATGCGGCGATCGCTTCGCTCAGGGAGAGCAGGGTAGCGCGATCCAGCTTGTTGACTGAACCCGGGGCATCAAACCTCAACTCGGCGATGCCGTTTTCGAGGTAGCTGACCGACAGGGTTTCGCCTTGGTAGATCATGAGAGTGTCTCCTTGTTCCCACTCAGTGGGGAGTGGTGCTCCTTAATCCCCAGCAGGGGGCGAGGCTCACTATTGATCCAAAAGGAGACATTTTCAACACCTATTTAAAACATTTGTTTAACAGTTCTCGAGTAAAAGCTCCTCATCACAAAACGGGCAAAAAAGAGGCGCCTTGCGGCGCCTCGGATGGATGTGAGTTTGCTATCAGCTGGCCAGTTCTGGCCGGTTGCGATACTGGTTCAGTACCTCGGGATCGGCGAGGGCATGGGTGTTGTTGACCGGTCTGTTGTGCACCACCTCCCGCACTGCAAGTTCGACGATCTTGCCGGACTTGGTGCGGGGGATGGCATCCACCTGCAGGATGCGGGCGGGCACGTGGCGGGCGGTGCAGTGCTGCTTTATTTGCTGGCGGATCCGCTCGCGTAGCGGCTCATCAAGCTTGCAACCCGCCTTGAGCTTGACGAACAGCACCACCCGCTCGTCCTGCTGCCACTGCTGGCCGATGACGATGCTCTCTTCCACTTCGTCGAGCTGTTCGACATAGCGGTAGATCTCGCTGGTGCCGATGCGCACGCCGCCCGGGTTGAGGGTGGCGTCGGAGCGGCCGTAGAACAGAATGCCACCGGTCGGGGTCAGCTCGATCCAGTCGCCGTGGCACCAGATGTTGTCGAACCGTTCGAAGTAGGCGGCATGGTACTTGTCGCCATTCTCGTCGCCCCAGAAGTAGATGGGCTGGGCCGGGAACGGCTTGGTGCAGACCAGCTCGCCCTTCTCCCCCTGCACCGGCTGGCCCGCTTCGTTGAATACCTGCACCGCGAGGCCGAGGCCGCGCCCCTGGCTCTCGCCGCGATAGACAGGGCTGAGTGGATTGCCGATGACGAAGCAGGAGCAGATATCGGTGCCGCCGGAGATGGAGCTGAGCTGCACATCCTGCTTTATCTGCTGGTAGACATAGTCAAACCCCTCCGGCGACAGCACAGAGCCGGTGCTGCAGATCAGCCGCAAGTGCGGCAAATCGTGGCTCTTGATGGGGGCATAACCCTGCTTGTGCAGCGCATCGAGATACTTGGCCGAAGTGCCGAACAAGCTGACCTGCTCGTCACGGGCGAGATCCCACAGCACGTTGCCATCCGGGTAAAACGGCGAGCCGTCATATAGAACCAGAGTGGCGCCGGAGGCGAGGGCGCTCACCAGCCAGTTCCACATCATCCAGCCGCAGGTGGTGAAGTAGAAGATCCGCTCCCCCGGTTTGATGTCGCAGTGCAGCTGGTGCTCTTTCAGGTGTTGCAGCAGGGTGCCGCCAATCCCGTGCACGATGCACTTGGGTTTGCCGGTGGTGCCGGAGGAGTAGAGGATGTAGAGCGGGTCGTTGAAAGCCATGGGCTCGAACTGGAGGCTGGCGTCCGGCTGGCTCGCCAGCACTTGCTGCCAGTCGTGACCAAGCTGCAACGGGTTGCCGAGCAGGGGGATCATCACCGTCTGCTCTATGCTGTCGATCTGGCTCACCACGCTGGCGACCTTCTGTTGAATGTCGATAGCCTTGCCGTTGTAGCGATAGCCATCCACCGCAAACAGCACTCGTGGTCGGGTCTGGCCGAAGCGCTCTACCACGCTGGCTTCGCCAAAGTCGGGGCTGGTGGAGGTCCAGATTGCCCCCAGACTGGTGGTTGCCAGCATGGCAACCACGGTTTCCGGAATATTGGGCAGATAGGCGGCGACCACATCGCCACGACCAATCCCCTGATGACGCAGCCACTGCGCCAGCCGGGCAACCTGATCACTCAGTTCACCCCAGCTAAGAGTACGGCTTGGACTTCCTTCGATACGGGAGATGATGGCTGGGCTCTCGTCCTGACGGCGCAGCAGGTTTTCGGCGAAGTTGAGGCTGCTGTCGGGGAACCAGCGGGTGCGCTGCATATCCTGACGGTTCTCCGCCACTATGTTGCCGAGCTCGCCCTTGACGCCGCAGTGCTGCCATACCAGCGGCCAGAAACGGGTGGTCTTCTCCACCGACCATTGATAAAGCTGCGGGTAGTTCTGCAACTGCAAGCCGTGGAAACGGTTCACCTCCGCCATAAAACGGTAGAGGTTGGATTGCTGCATCCCGAGCGGATCCGGTTGCCACAGGCAGAGGTTGTCCATGAGTAATCCCTGACTTCATGTATCTACCGGCAGTGTATTGAATTGTTTTTGATTTGTTAATAATTGGTTTTCTGTTGATAACAAACACGTTTGTAACGTATGCGTTACCTCACGAAGCGGCAGCTTGACGGGTCGAGCCGCCAAGCGCTTGATGTTATGCTGCAATCACATTCACCTCGGAGCAGGACGCCATGAGCAGCTACAGCCAACTTTTTGCCCAGCACCTCGATACCTTGCAGCAGCGCACCCGCGATATTCTGCAACAACAGGGGCTCAGCGGACTGGCCATCCACTCCGGCCAGACTCACCGCATCTTCCTCGATGATCAGGATTACCCGTTCAAGGTAAACCCGCATTTCAAAGCCTGGTTGCCGGTGCTGGACAATCCCCACTGCTGGCTGCTGGTGGACGGGGTGAACAAACCAATCCTGCTGTTCTCCCGCCCGGTCGATTTCTGGCACAAGGTGGCGGATCTGCCCAATGCCTTCTGGGTCGAGTTCTTCGATATCCGCTTCCTGACCCGGCCGGAACAGGTGGCCGACCATCTACCTGCCAACAAGCAGGAGTGGGCCTATCTGGGGGGCCATCTGGAAGTGGCCGAGCTGCTGGGGCTGACCCAGCCCAATCCGGAGGCGGTGCTCAACTACCTGCACTATCACCGCGCCTACAAGACCCCCTACGAGCTGGAGTGTCTTCGTGAGGCGAACCGGATCGGGGTGCGCGGCCATATCGCCGCCAAGGACTCTTTTATGGCGGGGGCTAGCGAGTTCGAGATCAATCTGGCCTATATGAAAGCGGTCGGGCAGGGGGCCAATGAGGCACCCTACGGCAATATCGTCGCCATCAACCGCAATGCGGCCATCCTTCACTACACTCATTTGTCTGCCGTGCGGGTGCCCGATGCGGAGCGCCACTCTTTCCTGATCGATGCCGGTGTCGATTTTCACGGTTATGCCTCCGACATCACCCGCACCTGGGCGTGGCGGCGTGGCGAGTTCGCCGATCTGATTGCCGCCCTCGACGAGCAGCAGCAGGAAATCATCAAGGAGATCAAACCGGGTCGTCGTTACAGCGAGCTGCACCTGCAGATGCACCACAAGCTGGCGCGCCTGCTGCAAGCGACCGAGCTGGTGGATATGTCGGTGGACGAGATGATCAACACCGGGGTGACCAACGTCTTCTTCCCCCACGGCCTCGGCCACTTCCTCGGTTTGCAGGTACACGATGCGGGTGGTTTCATGCAGGATGAGCGCGGCACCCACCTGGCGGCGCCCGAGCTGTTCCCCTATCTGCGCTGCACCCGGATGATGGAGGTGGGTCAGGTGTTCACCATCGAGCCGGGCATCTACTTCATCGACAGTTTGCTGGAGCCGCTGCGTCAGGGCGAGCAGGGCAAACGGGTCAACTGGAACAAGGTGGAGGCGCTGCGTCCGTTCGGCGGCATCCGCATCGAAGACAACATAGTGCTGCACGCCAACGGGGTGGAGAACATGACCAGACAAGCAGGACTCTGATGGCGGCTGCGTACTCCATTCCGGCCGCTTCATTGGAGATCAGCGAAGAGATCAAGAAGAGCCGCTTCATTACCCTGATCGCCCACACCCCGACCGTCGAGGCGGCCAAGGGGTGGGTCAACGAGATCAAGCGTCAACATCCGACCGCTCGCCATCACTGCTGGGCCTTTGTGGCGGGCGCGCCGCAAGATAGTCAGGTTTATGGCTTCAGCGATGACGGCGAACCTTCCGGTACGGCGGGCAAGCCGATCCTGGCCCAGTTGATGGGGTCGGGGCTCGGTGAAATCTGCGCCGTGGTAGTGCGTTACTACGGCGGCATCCAGCTTGGCACCGGTGGACTGGTCAAAGCCTATGGGGGGGGGGTCGGTGCCGCCCTCAAGCAGTTGCCCACCCTGCTCAAGGTGCCACGCACTCCCTCTCTCATTCACTGCGATTACGGTGACATGGGGACTGTCGAGTCGCTGATCAGCAGCCATAATGGCGAATTGCTGGCGGCGGATTACGGTCATCAGGTCACCTTGCAGGTGGCGTGGGAGTCCTCAGTTTGGGCTCAGGTGGACCGTGAATTGACCGACCGGACTCATGGGCGGGTATCCCTCAGCCCCTTAGATGGCTAGAATCCATCGCTATTTAATTGGGGAAAGGGAGCTGTAATGCACATTCTGAGCATTATTCGCATTGTTGGCCTGCTGGTTGCGCTGTTCAGCTCGACCATGCTGTTGCCTGCACTGGTGGCCTTTGGCTATCGGGATGGTGGTGGTGCCGAGTTCGTCAGCTCTTTTCTGATCGCCCTGCTGCTCGGTGTGGTGCTCTGGTTTCCCAATCGCTATCACAAGAAGGAGATGCGCTCGAAAGAGGGCTTCCTCATCGTGGTGCTGTTCTGGACTGTGCTGGGCAGTGTGGGGGCTGTGCCCTTCATCATGAGCGACGTGCCGGACATGTCGGTCTCGGAGGCCTTCTTCGAATCTTTCTCCGGCCTGACCACCACAGGCGCAACGGTACTGACCGGGCTCGATAATCTGCCCAAGGCGTTTCTGTTCTATCGCCAGCTGCTGCAGTGGCTGGGGGGCATGGGGATCATCGTACTGGCGGTGGCCATTCTGCCACTGCTGGGGATCGGGGGCATGCAGCTCTATCGCGCCGAGATCCCGGGGCCGGTGAAGGATACCAAGGTGACGCCGCGCATCGCCGAAACGGCCAAGGCGCTCTGGTTCATCTATCTGCTGCTCACCGCACTCTGTGCGCTGGCCTACTGGCTCGCCGGAATGACGCTGTTCGATGCTGTGTGCCATTCGTTCTCGACTCTGTCGGTCGGTGGCTTCTCCACTCACGATGCCAGCATCGGTTTCTTCAACAGTCCGGTCATCAACCTGATTACCGTGGTGTTCCTGCTGCTGGCCAGTGTGAACTTTGCGCTCCACTTTACCGTCTTCTCTCACCGCCCGGTTCGGCTCGGGCGCTACCTTTACGATTCTGAACTCAAGGTGTTCCTGGCCATTCAGGCGACCCTGGTGATGATCTGCTTTGTCGCCTTGCTGACCCACGGACACTACGCCACCTGGCAAGAGGCGCTCAATCACGGTCTTTTCCAGGCGGTCTCTCTGGGGACCACCACCGGCTACAGCACCACGACCTATGCCGACTGGCCCTCGTTCCTGCCCATGCTGCTGATGTTCTCAGCATTTATCGGCTGTTGTGCGGGTAGTACTGGCGGCGGCATCAAGGTGATGCGTTTTATGATCCTGTTCATGCAGGGGATGCGCGAGTTGAAGCGGTTGGTTCACCCCAGAGCCATCTATACCTTGAAGCTGGGGAATCGGGCTGTGCCCGAGCGTATCGTCGAGGCGGTGTGGGGCTACTTCGCCACCTATATTATTCTCTTCTTTATGTTCATGCTGCTGTTGCTGATGACGGGGCTGAACGAAGTGACCGCATTCACCGCTGTGGCTGCGGCTTTCACCAACGTAGGCCCGGGTTTGGGAGAGGTATCAGCCAACTTCGGCAATATCTCGCCAGCGGCCCAGTGGGTACTGGTGTTGGCTATGTTGTTTGGCCGATTGGAAATTTTCACACTTCTGGTACTGTTTACTCCTGCATTCTGGCGTAGTTGAGGTTGTTATGGACAAGATTCTGGTGCTTTATTCCTCTCGGGATGGCCAAACCCGCAAAATAGTCGATGTCATGCTGGAGCAGATGCCGGGATGCGAAGTGGTGATGCACGACCTGCACACCTTGCCGATGTGCAACCTCAGCAAGTATGCCAAGGTCTTGATCGGCGCCTCCATTCGTTATGGCAACTTCCACCCCAGCCTGTTCAGCTTTATTCACGCTCATCAGGAGCAGTTGGAGGTGGCCAATGCGGCCTTCTTCTGTGTCAACCTGACGGCCCGCAAGCCAGAGAAGCAGACGCCGCAAACCAATGCCTATATGAAGAAGTTCCTGCGCCTCTCTCCCTGGAAGCCGAAAACCTTGGGTGTGTTTGCCGGTGCGCTGCAGTACTCCCGCTATAACTGGTGGCAGACTCGCATCATCCAGCTGATCATGAAGATTACCGGTGGCAGTACCGACACCAGTAAGGACATTGAGTTTACCGATTGGGAAAAGGTACGCAGCTTTGCCCGCGAATTCTGGTCAAAAAGGTAGCAGTGTGATGTGAATTAAGGGTTTTTTGTCCGAAACAGCCCCGCCGATGCGGGGCTTTTGTTTAATAAAGCAACGGTTGAACCGAAAAACTGTAAAAAGTGCCATTTTTTGCAGTTTTCCTCTTGTCATCCCGGCGCGGCTCCCTATAATGCGCCCCTACCAGCACGGCGGAACACGCCAAACTGATGAGCCAGCTTCCTAGCGAAGTGGGCGCCGAAAGAAAAGCGAAAACAATCGCTTGACTTTCGAAGTGAGAAGCGTAATATGCGCCTCCTCAGCGCGACAAGCGTGACGATCTTTAACAATTTGAATCAAGCAATCTGTGTGGGCACTCACAGCATCGAACATCAAAACAATTTTTGATTTTCAATGTCTGGTGAAGTGACCAAGACGATTTCTTAGCAATAAGAAGTCGAACAGTTTATTTCAGCAATTCATTGAGCC
>NZ_JBFODV010000189.1:0-59809 GCF_040908495.1 Aeromonas sp. R1-1
GCCAGCGGGGCAGTGTTTGCTGGTGAACCCAGGGGTAGATGATGGCAGTGGTTAGCCCCGCCAGCAGGCCGCAGATCATGTCGGCGTGCAGGTTGGGAGCCAGCGTATTGAAGGCGGTGCTGAGCAGCAGGAAGTTGACCGCACCCGCCAGCGTCTGTCCGCCCAGCTCCTGCCGACTCAGGCCAAAGGCGATCGCCACCGCATAGATAAGCGGCATCTGGCTGAAGATCGCCTGACCGGTGAGGGAGAGCACCGCCAAATCGAGCACGTCGGGTTGACCAAGCCGGTATATCAGCGCCGCCATCGGCAGGATGGAGACGGGCAGCAGCAGGGCATAACCGAGCCGCTGCAGGGCTTGAGTAACGACTTGTCGAGTGGCTTTAACGGGCATACAGCGGCTACGTTCTGTGACTTGGCGCACAGTTTAACCGGAAAACACCTATTTGGGGATAGTTTTGGAACCCCTAATTTATATTTTTATTATTTCTGCCCGAAAAGCTCGCGCACTTCCCGCGATGGCGGTGCCGTCAGCAGGCTGACCGTGATAAAGACCACCAGCGCCAGCGTGAGGCTTGGCACGATGGCGTGCAGGCCAGCCAGCTTGAGCCCCCACTGACTCAGTACCCCATAGCTGACGATGCCGCTGACCATGCTTGCCAGTGCGCCCGGGCCGTTGGCCCGCGACCAGTAGAGGCCGAGCACCAGCGGCCAGAGGAACACCGCCTGCAGACCGCCAAAGGCGAGCAGGTTGAGCCAGATGATCATCTCGGGCGGTTGCAACGCCGCCAGCAGCACCAGAGTGCCGAGGATCAGGGTACAGAGCAGGGAGAGGCGGGGGATGCGCACTTCCAGCTTCTCCTGCTTTGGACTCAGATAGTTGAGATAGAGATCCTTGACCAGAGTGGCGGAAGCCTGGATCAGCTGGGAGTCGATGGTGGACATGATGGCCGCCATCGGCGCCGCCAGAAAGACCCCGGCCAGCCAGGGGGGCAGCACTTCCATCATCAGGGAAGGCATGATCTTGTCCGGGCTGTCCATGCCCGGCAGGATGGCGCGGCCGAGGGCGCCCGCCAGATGCATGCCAAACATCAGCAGTGCGCTGACCACGGTGCCGATCAGAATGCCGCGATGGAGCGCTTTGCTGTCGCGATAGCCAAAGCAGCGCAGCGCCGAGTGGGGTAGCCCCACCACCCCGACACAGACCAGGATCCAGAAGCTAAGCATAAAGGGCTGGGTCAGCATGTCGCCGGCCCCCTGCGGGCTCACCAATTTGGGATCGATCTCTCTGAGCTGGTGGATGAGGTTCGGCAGACCGTCACCGGCAACCAGAATCCCCGCCAGCAGGGCGCCGGTGCCGATCAGCATGATGATCCCCTGCAGGGCATCGGTCATCACCACCGCACGGAAGCCGCCGATGATGGTGTAGAGCAGCACGCAGCTGGCAAACAGCATCAACCCCTGTTGGTAGGAGAGGCCGGTGGCGGTCTCCAGCAGGCGGGCGCCGCCGATAAACTGCACCACCATGGTCGCGATAAAGGCGAGGATGATAGTAACGGAGCCGAGGATCACCACCGCCTTGCTCTGATAGCGGGCCCACAGCATGTCGTTGATGGTCACCGCATTGACCCGGCGGGCGATGATGGCGAACTTCTTGCCAAGCACCCCCAGAGTGAGCCAGACGGTGGGCAGCTGGATCATCGCCAGCAACACCCAGCCCAGACCGATCTTGTAGGCCGCGCCCGGCCCACCGATAAAGGAGGAGGCCGAGGTGTAGGTGGCCACTAGCGTCATCGCCAGCACCAGCCCGCCCATGCTGCGGTTGCCGATGAAGTACTCCTGCACGAAGTTGCCTTCTGCGCGATGACGGCTGGCCCAAAAACCCACCCCCAGCACCAGCACCAGATAGATGACAAGCGGCAGCATCAACTCAAGATTCACGGGGGTGCTCCTTCTGCGGGCTGGCGTGGGTATCGAGCGGGATATCCACGAAGAGGCGATTGACCATCAGGGCGCAGAGGATGATGAAGATGAGCGGCATCACCATGCAACTGAGCAGGAACCAGAGCGGGATGTCCCACAGCTCCAGATGGACTGGGATAAAATAGGCGGTGCCATACCAGGCAAAGAAGTAGAGCAGGGTCAGCAGCAGGCAGAAAGCTGCTTCCCGGCGGGCGAGAGCAAAACGGTTCACCTTGGCCTCCGACAAATTTGAGGGGCGCAAGGATAACAAAAAAGGGCCATGTCGCCATGGCCCTTTTTCAGCAGAGGCTCCTTGCGGAGCAGACTTCCACCGGAAGTCCGGTCTCTATCAGCGATCCTTACAGACCCAACTTCTTGCGCAGGTAGTGGGCGTTGGTACTGCCACCGTGCAATATCATCAGGTCTCTATCAAGCGATCCTTACAGACCCAACTTCTTGTGCAGGTAGTGGATATTGGTGCCACCGTGCTGGAAGTTTTCGTCTTTCATGATCTCTTTTTGCAGCGGTACGTTGGTCTTGATCCCTTCCACCACCAGCTCGTCCAGTGCATGGCGCATGCGGGCGATGGCAATGTCACGATTCTCGCCGTAGCAGATCAGCTTGCCGATCATCGAATCGTAGTGGGGAGGTACCTTGTAACCTGCATAGATGTGGGAGTCCCAACGCACGCCCAGACCACCCGGCGCGTGGAAGCGCTGCACCAGACCCGGAGAGGGCATGAAGGTGGCCGGATCTTCGGCGTTGATCCGGCACTCGATGGCATGGCCACGGATGCGAATATCCTGCTGGGTGATCGACAGGGGCTGGCCGGCGGCGATGCGTAGCTGCTCCTTGATCAGATCGATACCTGTGACCATCTCGGTGACCGGATGCTCAACCTGAATACGGGTGTTCATTTCGATGAAATAGAACTCGCCGTTCTCGTACAGGAACTCGAAAGTACCCGCACCGCGGTAGCCGATCTCGATACAGGCGCGCACACAGCGCTCGCCGATGAACTTGCGCATTTCGGCGGTGATGCCCGGTGCCGGCGCCTCTTCCACCACTTTCTGGTGGCGACGCTGCATGGAGCAGTCACGCTCGCCCAGATAGAGGGCGTTGCCCTGGCCGTCTGCCAACACCTGAATTTCGATGTGGCGCGGGTTTTCCAGGTACTTCTCCATGTAGACCATGTCGTTCTTGAAGAACTGGCCTGCTTCGGATTTGGTCAGGGCGATGGCGCCCGCCAGTTCCGCTTCATTGCGCACCACGCGCATACCGCGACCACCACCGCCACCGGCGGCCTTGATGATCACCGGATAGCCGATGCGCTTGGCAATGGCGGCGTTGTGCTTGGCGTCGTTATCGACGGGGCCGTCAGAGCCCGGTACACACGGTACGCCCGCTTTCTTCATCGCTTCGATGGCGGAGACCTTGTCACCCATCAGGCGAATGGTCTCGGCGCGCGGGCCGATGAAGATGAAGCCGGACTTTTCGACCACTTCGGCGAAATCGGCGTTCTCGGAGAGGAAGCCGTAACCCGGGTGGATGGCCACGGCACCGGTTACCTCGGCGGCGGCGATGATGGCCGGGACGTTGAGGTAGGATTCAGTACTGGCCGGTCTGCCGATACAGATGGATTCGTCGGCCAGCAGCACATGTTTGAGCTCCCGGTCGGCGGTGGAGTGAACGGCCACTGTCTTGATCCCGAGCTCTTTACAGGCGCGCAGGATCCGCAGGGCAATTTCACCGCGGTTGGCGATGACTACTTTGTCCAACATGGGTGGCGATTTCCCTTATTCGATGATGAACAGCGGCTCGTCAAATTCGACGGCCTGACCATTTTCAACCAGGATCGCTTTGATCACACCGGCCTTGTCAGACTCGATTTGGTTCATCATTTTCATGGCTTCGACGATGCACAGGGTGTCGCCGACATTAACTTGCTGACCCACTTCCGCGAACGGCTTGGCATCCGGGCTGGAGGAGCGGTAGAAGGAGCCAACCATCGGGGAGCGCATCAGGTGACCGCTCGGGGCGGCATCGGCGGCCGGTGCAGCGGCAACCGGGGCGGCAGCGGCAGGTGTGGCAACCGGAGCGGCTTGCTGCATCATCATCTGCGGCATGGCGGTGGTCACCTGACCGGAGAAGTTGCGGCTGATGCGAACGGACTCTTCACCTTCGGAGATCTCCAGTTCGGCGATGCCGGACTCTTCAACCAGTTCAATCAGCTTCTTGATTTTGCGGATATCCATTAGCATTCTCTTTCTTCTTTATCTGATCAGTGATTATCAAGCCGCGCGCAGATGGTGCACGGCCGCGGTTAAAGCGAATTGGTAGCCATCGGCCCCCAGACCACAAATGACCCCTTTGGCGACATCAGACAGATAGGAGTGATGACGGAACGGCTCCCTGGCATGGACGTTTGACAGGTGAACCTCGATAAAAGGGATGGCGACACCCAGCAGCGCATCGCGAATGGCGATGCTGGTGTGGGTGAAGGCGGCTGGATTGATGATGATAAAATCCACCTGGCCCATGGCCTGATGGATGCGGCCGACCAACTCATGTTCGGCATTGGATTGCAGATGTTCCAGAGTGACACCGAGTTCGCTGGCGTTAAGCTTCAGATCGGCGACGATCTCATCAAGCGTCTTGCTGCCGTAGATACCCGGTTCCCGTTTGCCCAGCAGATTCAGGTTTGGTCCGTTGAGCAGGAGGATTCGGTGATTTTGCGACATATTGAGTACATCCTCGATGATAATGCTGCTATCTATCAGCTATCTTGTGGACTACCAGAAATCTAGCCATTTTCTGCGCAAATCGGTGTGCCCTGGCACACAGATTTCGCAATTATATTGATTTCGTGAAAATTAGCAGCATTTTACTGGTCTAATCTCTACATCTGGCTATTTATTGCACGTTTCGGCCTGAGATACTTCGTCGCTGCCACCTTGCTGTTTGCTGGCAGATAAGAAACGACAAAGCCGGCACAGGGCCGGCTTTGTTGAGCAACAAACGAAGCGGGATCAGGCTGCTTCCGACTTCTCGCGGATGAGTTTGTCTACTACGCCCGGATCCGCCAGGGTGGAGATATCCCCCAGGCTGTCAGTCTCGCCGGTGGCGATCTTGCGCAAGATGCGGCGCATGATCTTGCCGGAACGGGTCTTCGGCAACCCCTCCGCCCAGTGAATGACATCCGGCGTGGCGATGGCACCGATCTCCTTGCGCACCCACTCCTTCACCTCTTTGTGCAGCTCACGGCTCGGCTCTTCTCCGGCGATCAGGGTGACATAGGCATAGATACCCTGACCCTTGATCTCGTGGGGCACCCCCACCACCGCGGCTTCAGCGATCTTGGGATGGGCCACCAGCGCCGATTCAATTTCGGCGGTACCCATGCGGTGGCCGGAGACGTTCAGTACATCATCCACCCGACCGGTGATCCAGTAGTAGCCGTCCTCGTCGCGACGGGCACCGTCGCCGGTGAAGTAGCGGCCCGGGAAGGTGGAGAAGTAGGTCTGCTCGAAGCGCTCGTGATCGCCGAATACGGTGCGCATCTGGCCCGGCCAGGAGTCGGTGATCACCAGATTGCCCTCGGTGGCCCCCTCCAGCGGCTCGCCCATGTTGTCGACCAGCGCCGGCTGCACCCCGAAGAAGGGTTTGGTGGCAGAGCCGGGTTTCAGATCGGTAACGCCGGGCAGCGGGCTAATCAGGATGCCGCCTGTCTCGGTCTGCCACCAGGTATCGACAATGGGGCAGCGCTCATCGCCAATGGTGCGGTAATACCACTCCCATGCTTCCGGGTTGATGGGCTCACCCACCGAACCCATGATGCGCAGGCTCTGGCGTGATGTGCCGGTGACCGCTTCGTTGCCTTTGGCCATCAGGGCGCGGATGGCGGTTGGGGCGGTATAGAGGATGGTGACCTGGTGCTTGTCCACCACCTGACTCATGCGGTTGGTGGCCGGGTAGTTGGGCACCCCTTCGAACATGATGGTGGTGGCACCGTTGGCGAGCGGCCCGTAGACCAGATAGGAGTGACCGGTAACCCAGCCCACATCGGCGGTACACCAGTAGATGTCCTCTTCGTGGTAGTCGAACACATATTTGAAGGTTAGGGTGGCATAGACCAGATAGCCGCCTGTGGTGTGCAGCACCCCTTTGGGTTTGCCGGTGGAGCCGGAGGTATAGAGGATAAAGAGCGGATCTTCGGCGTTCATCGCCTCTGGCGGGCAGTCGCTGCTGACGGCGGCGGTCGCTTCATGCCACCAGATGTCGCGGTGGTTGTGCCAGGCGACATTGCCGCCGGTGCGCTTGAGCACGATCACCTTGTTGATCTGGGTTTCCGGGTTGGTGAGCGCTTCATCCACATTCTTCTTGAGCGGTACCGGACGGCCGCCACGCAGTCCCTCGTCGGCGGTGATCACGATGCGCGAGCCCGAGTCGATGATGCGACCGGCCAGCGCTTCTGGCGAGAAGCCGCCGAAGACGATGCTGTGTACCGCGCCGATGCGGGTACAGGCCAGCATGGCGATGGCGGCTTCGGGCACCATGGGCATGTAGAGGCAGACCACGTCGCCGCGGTGAACCCCTTGTGCTTTCAAGACGTTGGCAAACTTGCACACTTCGCTGTGCAACTCGCGGTAGGTGAGTTTGCGATCTTCGGCGGGGTTGTCCCCTTCCCAGATGATGGCGACCTTGTCACCCCGTTCGGCGAGATGGCGATCGAGACAGTTGGCCGAGACGTTGAGCTGGCCATCTTCAAACCATTTGATGGAGACATGGCCCGGATCGTAGGAGGTGTTCTTGACCTTGGTATAGGGTTTCCTCCAGTCGAGAATTTTTCCCTGCTCTCCCCAGAAGGTATCGGGATCCTCGATGGAGGCCTGATACATGGCGGCGTAGTCGCCCTTGTCGAGCAGTGCATTGCTGCTGATGTGGGGTTTGACCGGGTAGACCTTGCTCTCGCTCATCACTCACTCCTTTGAATACATACTTTTAATAATTAAGTAACAACTTATACCTTTGGCTGATGGGGGCAATTAGACTTTTGGATAGACAGCAACATTTGGTTACAGGGTTATGGGTGACACTCACGCAGTGAGTCGGTAAAAAGGAGGACTTCGATGGATGGAGGTAGTTATGTTCTCTCTATTGCTCTGTGCATCCCTGTGGCAGTTTGATACGACTGTTCTTGCAGACAAGCCTCCCAAAGAGTTTGCGATTACACACCAGGAGCCTTCACAGACTGTGCGGGAGCGGGTTGCTGATCAGCTTGGTCATGCATGGCAGGACAAAAAGTCGGGAACCAAGTTTTCCCTCAGTGAGCCAGGATCCCGCTACTCTGGCGACTCACCGCTCACTCGCATGGCCAATGACCGGGATAATGGTGGTGTTCCTACCTTGACGTTTGGAAAGTAGTTTGATTGGCCGTTTGTTTCCTTGGTATCGCTAATGTTGAACGTTTTGGCAATCCAAGCGTTCGTGCATCTGTTCTACATGCAGTGGTTTGCTGAACAGATAACCCTGTCCTTCGCCGCAGTTGAGTGACTGCAAGAAGGCGTGTTGTGCCTTGGTTTCAATCCCTTCGGCGGTGACCTCCATATCCAGACTGTCGGCCAGATTGATGATGGTGCGGCAGAGCTCCCGACTGTTCTTGTCTTCCGGTAATGCCTGCACAAACGCCCGGTCGATCTTGATGCGATCGATCGGCAGGGTCTTGAGCAGACTCAGTGACGAGAAGCCGGTACCAAAGTCATCGATGGCAATCTGCACGCCGAGATTTTTCAGGCGGGTAAAGAGATCCAGACTCTGTTCGACTCGCTGGATGATGCTCTCCGTCACTTCAATCTCCAGCCGTTCTGGCGGAAATCCGGTCTCGGCCAGGATGGCTGCGACCCGTTCAACGTAGCCCGGGGAGCGCATCTCCCGCACCGAGACGTTGACTGACAAGCGAGGCACCGGCAGTCCGGCGGCCAGCCAGTTTTGTCCCTGCTCGCAGGCGTTGCGCATCACCCACTCCCCAATTTTCTCGATCAGGCCGCACTCCTCTGCCACCGGAATAAAGCGGGTCGGCGCTATCATCCCCTCATTGGGGTGCTGCCAGCGCAGCAGGGCTTCCAGTCCACTCAGGTGGCCGTTGGCCAGATTGGTCATGGGTTGATAGAAGATGCAGAGCTGTTCGAGCTCAAGGGCCTTGAGCAGACCCTGCTCAATCTGCATCCGCTCGCGGGCTCGAGCCGCCATGCAGGGGGTATAGAACTGGAATCCGTTGCGCCCCTGACTTTTCGCCTCGTACATGGCGCTGTCGGCGGCGCTGACCAGGGTTTCCGGGCTGTCTGCATGATCCGGATAGATGGCGATACCGATACTTGCCGAGATCGCCACCAGCTCATGGGCCAGCTCAACCGGTTCACGCAACACGGTTAGCAGGGTATTGGCGAGGGTTGCCAGCTCGTCAGGCTCCTCCAGATAGGGGATCAGTACCAGAAACTCGTCTCCCCCGAGGCGGGTCGCCAGATCGTTGTGCTGCAGGCAGCCGCGGATCCGCTCTGCCAGCCGCTTGAGCAGCTCATCGCCAACTCCGTGGCCCAGGCTGTCGTTGATCAGCTTGAAGCCATCCAGATCGATAAAGAGCAGCCCCAACCGTTTGCGATTGAGCTGCGCGGTTTTCAGCTCAAGGGCCAGCCGCTCCTGCAACAGATGACGATTGCCCAGCTCGGTCAGGGGATCGTGATAGGCAAGGTGATTCAGCTCGGCCTCCACCTTGCGAATGGCGCTGATGTCGGAAAGGGCGATCACATAGTGAGTGGTGTTGTTGAAGTTGTCATAGACAGCGCTGATCTGCTGCCAGGAGGAGAAGTAGCTGCCATCCTTGCGCAGACAAACCATCTCGCCATGCCAGGCGTTGTTGCCGGGGCGCAGGTGATACCAGGGATAGTCGAGGTCGGTGTAGCGCCTGGGATGCATGATGATATCCGGGGTGCGGCCTATCACCTCCTCGGCATTGTATTGGGTCAGCATGGTGAAGGCCGGGTTGACCGACAGAATATGGTGCTCGCTGTCGAGGATGATGATCCCCTCGGCCGTGGTATCGAATACCACGTTGGCTTGATGAAGTCGCTCTTCCTGACGGCGGCGGGCGGTGGCATTGTGAATGACTCCCATGACCCGGTGGCCGACCGACTCGGTGGCGGGGACATGGTCGGCATGAATATCGACCCAGTGGCGCTCGTTGAGAGCGGTGAGGTAGCTCAGGGTGAGATGGATGGGGTCATGACTTTGCAAGGCGGCCTTGAGCTGGCTGCCGGATTCCGGTTCAAAACAGTCGACGAACGCTTGCAGCCCGCCGTGGAACTGGTTGGCCTCGATACCCAGCAGCGGCTCAATCTGGCCGTCGAACAGTAATCTGTCCTCCGCCACGTGCCACTCCCACACCCCGATTTGGGCCGCTCGCATTGCCAGTTGCAGGCGTTGTTCGGTTTCGTACTGCTCGGTGATGTCCCGCACGATGGCGAGGATGCCGTTCAGCTCCCCTTTCTCATCACGCATCGGGCTGTAGGTGGCCTGAAAGCGGCGGGAGCTGCTGTCGTACGCCGCGGTTTGGCCCGTGATGGCGATATCCACGTAGGGCATGCCGCTGCGCATGATCTGCTGAAACATGGGCTCCAGCGTCGGTGCCAGCTTGGGAACCACCTCTCTGAGGTGTTTGCCATGATGCTCCTCGATGCTCTTGCCATTGATGTCGGCCAGCACCTGATTGACTTTACGGTAGCGAAATTCGCAGTCAAAGACGCCGATGCCCAGAGGGGCATTATCCATCAGCTGTTCCAAGACGGTGTGATCTGACAGCTGGGTCAACATTGCCTCGGTGTCGGCGTTGAAAGGCTTCCCATCCATGATGACCTCGGCATTGATTGTTTTATCACTTGCATCAGTTGTCAGTATGGCACGAACTGTTTGGCCGGGAGTCAAGCGGAGTTATCTGGTTGTTTTGACGGCAAGAATAGGCAGAAAAACCTGATAAAAAGGATGGAAAAAGGGGGCGAGTGGTTATCCCTTCTGGCGACCAAACGCCTGAATACCGCGCACCAGTACCAGCCAGCCGATCAGATGGAACGGGAGGGCGAGCAGATAGAGCAGCAGGAAGTGCGACTCGCTGCCACTGCTGTTGATGAAGTCGATCCAGGCGGCCAGCAGCGCCAGCATGCCGGCAATCTGGAAGCGGCGGCGCAACACCACCTCGACGCCGAGATTGGCAAGGTAGAGGGTGAGCAGGATGCCGGCAAAGCCGGTGAGCTGGGCGGTGCCGTAGAGCTCGCGATCAGGGTTGAACAGCAGCGCGATCAGGGGCGTAATGCCCTGATCCAGCGGGATCAGGGCCAGCAGCCAGCATGCAATCAGAAGCAGGGCTGTCTTCATCGCGGCCTCAGTCGGCAGACGGTGCCGGTTTGACCAGAGAGAGGTAGTTGGCATCCATCTTGAGGAAGACCCCCAGCAGACGGGCACTGGCGCCGTAGAAGCCAAACTGGTCGGCGGCGCGACAGGCGCTTTCGAACTTGTCGAACCACCCCAGCAGATGACCGTGCAGCAGCGCTTCCTGCTCGTCGAGCCAGCGTTCCCGCTCGGCTGCGCTCTTGGCTTCCGCCGCACGGATGATGAGATTGCCCATCAGATCCAGCTCGATGGCCAGATGATCGGCAGGCTCTTTGTATTTATCGCTGACATTGATGCCGAGGCGATCGAGGCGGGCCTGCATCTCGGCCATCGGGGCCTGCATCAGCAGCTTGGCCTCGCCGCGGTAGAGCGATTCATAGGGCAGGGCGCCCTGTTTGGGATCCACCAGAAACAGCCCGGCGAAGTCGGCGGCGAGTTCCAGCTGGCGATCCGGGCGCACCAGCAGGCGGGCGATGGCCTCGTTGAGTTCGGCCACGGCTTCGCGCATCGGATCCAGGGTGGAGAGGCTTTTCAGGAAGCTTCGCACATCATAGGTGTCATATTCGGCGATCTGCTCATCACTGAGTTCGGCGGCGAACAGGGTGGAGAACCACCAGTAGAGTTCGGCCCGGCGTTCGCTGGTAGCCATAAATTCCTGCATTTTTCCTCCGTGGATGGCAATCGGGAGCCTTGATGGCTCCCGATTCTAACGACTTTAAAAATAAAGGAAACTCAAGGGGGCGCTTTCGTCCCCCCGGGGTCAGAGTGCCGGGAACATGGGGTCGATGCCCTTGGCCGATTCCGGCGCGCCGAAGGCAGTGATGGCGGGTGCCTGTCCGCGGAACTTCTCGATCTCCACCAGCGCAGTGTGGGCCGTGGTGGCCTGCGCCAGGCTGGAGGAGCCGATGTCGGCGGTCAGCACGTTGGGATCGCCGTAGGTACAGAGAGTCCCCACCTTGCCACCCTCTAGCGGGCCATACCAGGCACCTTCCTGAATGCGCACCACGCCGGGGGCGTAATCATCGCTCACCACCAGACCAGCCAATACCTGACCGCGGCCGTTGAACACCCGCACCAGATCGCCGTCTTTGAGGCCGCGGGATTTGGCATCTTGCGGATTCATGTAGACAGGTTCGCGACCCTGCACCGTGTAGGTGGCGCGGTAGTTGTCGGAGGAGCAGAGCTGGCTGTGCAGCCGCTTGTCCGGGTGGCAGGATTGCAGGTGCAGCGGGTACTGTTTGCTGCCCGGCCCGCCGTGGGAGCGCTCGTAGGGCTCGATCCAGACCGGATGGCCCGGGCAATCCCCATAGCCGTAGTCGGCGATGGTCTTGGAGTAGATCTCGATAAGGCCAGACGGGGTGCCCAGCGGCTCCAGATCCGGCTCCTGACGGAACGACTCGTGGCGCACCCAGGGTTGGCCCGCCGGGAAGGTGACGAAGCCCTCGCCGTGCCAGAACTGGCTGAAACGGGGCAGACGAATGCCGATGCCGCGGCCCTGCAGGCGGGCGTCGTCATAGATGCTCTGGATCCACTCCAGCTTGCTCTTGCCACCGGTGAACTCGGCCTCACGACCGAAGCGACGGCAGAGGTCGGCGAAGATGTCGTAGTCATCGCGCGCCTCGAACAGCGGCTCCATCACCTTGTACATGGCCAGAATGCCCGCGTTGGAATGAGAACCCCACTGCTCGATGTCATCCCGCTCATAAGTGGTGGTGGCGGGCAGCACGATATCGGCGAAGCGGCAGCTGGCGGTCCACTGGTGATCGATGCTGACCACGGTTTCCAGCTTGCGCCAGGCCGAGACCATCTTGTTGCGATCCTGCTGGTGGTGGAACGGGTTGTTGCCGCAGAACACCGCCATCTTCATATGGGGGTAGGTGATGGTCTGGCCGTTGAAGGCGATCTGCTTGCCCGGATTGAGGATGCAGTCGACGAAACGGGCCACCGGAATGTATTTGGAGTAGCCCTTCCAGTCGCCGTCATGGAGTGGTTTAACGCCGGGAATGACCGAGCTGAAACCTGACATGATAGGGCCGCTGGAGGTGATGGTGCCCGCTCCGTTGTAGTGCCAGCCAAAGCCGTAACCGCCCCCCGGCAGGCCGATCTGGCCAAGCATGGAGGCCAGTACCACCAGCATCCAGGCGTACTGCTCGCCGTGGTGCATGCGCTGCACACACCAGCCGCCGATAAGCTGGGTGCGGCCGCTGCTCATGGCGCGGGCCAGCTCGCGGATGGTCTCGGCTGGTACGCCACAGATGGCGGCGGCCCACTCGGCATCCTTCACCTGACCGTCGCTGGTACCCAGCAGATAGGGCAGGAACTTGTCAAAACCGGTGGTGTAGTTCTTCAGGAACGCCTCATCGTGGCGCTTCTCGCTGTAGAGGGTGTGGGCGATGCCCAGCATCAGCGGCACGTCGGTTTGCGGATTCAGGGTCACCTGATCGCAATTGAGGTACTTCTGGGTCTTGGATTTGACCGGATCGACACTGATCACCCGGATCTCGCCCTTGGCCACCTTCTCTTTCAGCTGTGCCCAGTAGTCGTAGACGCTGTGATCCGGCACCAGCCAGCCAACCTGCAGGTTCTTGATGGGATCGGAGCCCCAGATAACGATGGTTTTGCTGTGCTCCAGCACCAGCGGCCAGGAGGTCTGCTGTTCATACACCTCCATGGCGCCCGCCACGTGGGGCAGGATCACCTGGGCGGCACCGGTGGAGTAGTCACCGGCCTTGGCCAGATAGGTGCCGTGCAGGTTCATGGCACGCCCCAGCATGGCGCCAGCGGAGTGCAGCTTGCCCACCGACTGCCAGCCGGAGTGGCCGGCATAGAGGGCGCTCGGGCCATAGGTCTTCTGCACCCGCTCCAGCTCGTGATAGAAAAAATCGAGCGCCTGAGACCAGGTGACCCGCACGAAGCGGTTCTGGCCGCGTTCGCTGGTGTCGGACTGGTGGCCCTTGCGCAGCCAGTCCAGTCGCACCATGGGGTAGCGGATGCGGGAGGGGTTGTAGACCACTTCACTCAAGGCCTTGAGCATGTCGGTGGGGTGCTTGTCGTGCTCGAACGGCAGGGTCTCGACCCAGCGGCCATCGACCACCCGGGCACGGAAGGCGCCCCAGTGGGAGCCGGACTGCACCAGCTTGTCGCCAGACTCGGCAGCCATCACGGCGCGACCGAGCAGGGAGGGGCCGATCAGGGCAGAGGCACCGCTGGCCAGCAAGCCACCCAGAAAACCACGACGGGAAATATTGATCATCTTGTTATTCCTCTTTCGAATCCGGACTTAGTGGCTGCCCTGACCACCGGTATCGGCGGCATGGTTTTGCAGGTATTTGAGCAGGGTGCGCTCCTCTTCCTTGCTCAGGCGATAGTAGGCAGACATCGCCTTGAGCCCCGAGATCCAGCCGTTGGCAGTGAAGTGAGCGGGATCCGGCGCGCCGTGGCAGGAGTTACAGGTGGATTTGTACATCTCGCCGGCGTAATCCCAGATCGGCTTGAGAGAGGACTCAAAGCCCTTGCCATCGACCCAGGCCTGCACCTGAACCTGCTCCCACTTGATATGGGTGGCGCTGTCGGTCTCCTGTTTGAGCACTTTCTCGCTCGCTTTCAGTTCATCACGGATGGTGGCGACGAAGACCCGCTTGCCCATGTATTCGCTCAGCACCCTGCCCTTGCCATCGCTCTCGCGCCACCCTTCGATGGTCACCTTGAGGCGATCGCCGCTGCGGTCCACCACGTCGATGCGGGAGGCAGGCAGCAGTTTGCCGACCGGGTCGCTGCTCTGCTCGCTGGCGTAGAGATCTTTTTCACCCAAGTTGTAGAGGGTCTCGGCGGCTGGCGCCTCTTGCGCGTCGTTGACCAGGGTGGCGTAAGTGGCCCGGAAGCCCCCCGCCATGTTGGGGAGTTCGTGGGCGATGCCCTTGTGGCACTCGATGCAGTTCATGTTCTTCGCCGCCGCGTCTTTCATCGCCAGCGCGGCCGCCGGGGACTGCTTGGCGTGATCCATGTTGTCGTAGCTGTGGCAGGACTTGCAGGTCTTGGAGTTCTGGCTGCTCATCCGTGCCCACACCTTCTCGGCCAAATGCAGGCGCCGGTCCTCGAACTTCTCCTGGGTGTCGATGCTGTGGCCTATGTACTCCTGATAGAGGTCGTTGGCCGCCTCCATCTTGCGGGCCACCTTGCCGACAAAGTCCTTCGGCTGGTGACAGTCGGTACAGACCGCCTGTACCCCTGAGGCATTCTTGAAGTGGATGGACTCCTTGTACTCCGGATAGACGGTGTCTTTCATGGAGTGGCAGGAGATACAGAATTCGAGGCTGCTGGTTTTCTCAAAGCCATAGTGCAGGCCGACGGTGCCCGCGAGGGTGACGCCGACGCCCACCAGAAGCAGCGCCAGTACCGACCAGCGGCGGCTGGGGGTGCGCAGGAAGTGCCACAGTTTTTTCATCATGCTCTCTCACATCACTTTTTTGATGGGAGCCATGATAGGGAGGCGTTGTGAACAGGGTTGCCGCCACAAATTAATGAAATAGGGGTATTTATGACAAAATGTGAATAGAATAATCCTCCCTTGTCGACCATCGTGAACCCTGCCCATGAGCTACCACATTCTGGTTGTTGAAGATGATGCGGTTACCCGCGAGAAGCTGACCGGCTATTTCGAGCGGGAGGGCTATCGGGTGACGGCGGTCGAAAACGGCCAGGAGATGCGCGCCGTGCTGGCGGAGCAGACGGTCGATCTGGTGATGCTGGATATCAACCTGCCGGGGGAAGATGGTCTGCTGCTGACCCGTGAACTGCGGGCGCGCAGCACGGTGGGGATCATTCTGGTCACCGGCCGCAGCGATGCGGTGGACCGGATTGTCGGCCTCGAGATGGGGGCCGATGACTATGTCACCAAGCCGTTCGAGCTCAGGGAACTGCTGGTGCGGGTCAAGAATCTGCTGTGGCGGATCTCGCTGGCGGCCGCCGCGCCGAGCGAGCCTGCGGTGGCTGACGATGCGGTGCGCTTTGGCCCCTGGCGTTTTGATATTCCCCGCCGCCAGCTCAGCAAGGACGGAGTGCCGGTGCGTCTGACCAAGGCCGAATATGAAGTGCTGGTGGCCTTTGTCGCCCATGCCGGACGGGTGCTCAGTCGGGAGCGGATCCTGACCCTCATCAGCCATCGCGGCGATGGCCCGAGCGATCGCACCATAGACGTGTTGATCCGGCGGCTGCGCGGCAAGATGGAAGCGGATCCACGGGATCCCCAGCTGTTTGTCACCGTCCATGGTGAAGGCTATCTGTTTGCCGGCGAGATAGCCTCCTGATCCCGTTGCGGCGGCCTTGACCTATTTGACCGGGTATCAGACCGGCGGGCGGGTATCAAATTGCGGGCAGTCGTCGCCAATTTGGTGCCAGGGCGCCTTGGAGCCGACAAAGATGTGAAACGCGGGTCGCTGGCTCGGCACGTCGTCCAGTACCCCCAACCGCAGATTGATCTTGCCGCTGCTGCTCTTCTGGCTGAACAGGCTGGAACCGCAGTGACGACAGAAGGCCAGGGTGGTCTCTGCCGATTTCCGGTAGCGGCCGATGGCCTCTTCTCCCTTCACTATGGTGACCTTGTTGCCATCCAGTCCGCCGACCGAGGCGTAATCTCCCCCTGAAAACTTGCGGCATTCGCTGCAGTGGCAGTTCCCCATATAGTCGAACTGATCCGGCAGGGTCAGGGTGACGGCGCCGCACAGGCAGCTGGCATGTAACTCTTTCATCTCTTCTCCTTGAGTGGGCTGATTGGATTTGGAACGGCTATTCGACCCGATAGACGGGGCGAAAAGCGCCCTCCGAGAGGGAATCTGCGGGATCGGCCAGCGGCGCAGACAGCGTCAGAATGGGTGGCCCCATCACCCGCGGGCACTGCTCGGCATTGGCATCAGGGTGTTGCAGCAGGCAGACCGCCTGAGCGACCGCAAGGCGCCCCTGCAGCCGCATCTGATCGCTGTTGGCGGCCAGGATCTTGCCCCGGCGCAGGCCCCGCTGTACCCCGTGGCTGAAGTAGGTGCTCAGCACCCGGGGCCTGTCGAGATGGCGCTGCGCCAGCTCGTTGACCGCCACTTCGGCGGCGATGGCGCCTCCTACCAGATAGTCGAGGTCGGGATAGCGGGCTAGGGTCTGCTGCACCAGCGTGCGCTGGATTTCCCGGCTGTTGTCGCCGCGCTCGGTGGTGACCAGCTTGATGGCGCTCCCCTTGATGGCGTCGGCAAAGCCCGGTTCGACAAAGTTGTTGCCGCCACTCGCCTGCGGGCCGGGGAAGAGGGCGACCGAGACCGGCTTGCTGCCGGTGGGGTGACGCTGCGCCAGCCAGTGGCCAATCTGCCAGCCCATCTGGTACCAGGAGACCCCCACCTTGGCCTGCACCAGACCGTTGGGCAGATCGTTGACCAGACCAAAGAGCGGCAGCGGCGTGGCCTTGATGGCCTCGCGCAGGCCCTGATAGCTCACCGCGCCGAGCAAGATGGCATCGCTCCCTTCCTGCACGCAGCGCTGCAACTGCTGGCGCTGCTCGGCGAGGGCGCCGTAACCCCCCGCTTCGTGGATCTGCAGCTTGACTCCCAGCCGCTTCGCCTCGTCCACCATGCCCTGATTGACCGAGAGCCAGTAGGCGTCGCGCAGATGGGGGTAGAGGGCACAGAGGGTCAGCGGTTTGGTTGCGGCAGCGGGTTCCGGCCACTGCTGGCGCACCGGCTGGCCGCTGAATTCGCCGCCGGGCCAGATATCGACCGCAAAGGCGAGGGCGGCGCGAGGCAGCGTGAGCAACCACATGAGCAACAACGGGGAGAGATAGACGCTTCGCATGGCCAGGGGTTTTGTTAAAGTGTTGGGCCATATTATCCGGTCAAAGCCGACCACAACCAAGGGACTTCCCGTGAGAATCTTTTCCGGCCTGGGTGGCAAGTTGCTGCTGGCCTTCTCCTTGATGGCATTACTCACACTGAGTGCCTCCCTGCTGGGTTGGGTGGGGCTTAGCCATCTGCGCCAGCTGGAGCAAGGGGTGCAGCAGACTCTGGCCGATCAGGAGCTGGCCCGCACGCTCTCTCGTCTCAGCGGCGAGATCCAGAGCGCGTCACGGCTGCTGGCCACCGCAACCAGCGAGCAGGAGCGGGAGCATCAGGGACGCCTGCTCACCCTGCAGGGGCAACAGCTGCAACAGGTGCTGGCGCAACTTGGCCGTGGGCAGGGTTCAACAAGCCTCGATCAGCTCAGTCAGAGCATCATCGGCAATCTGGGCCAGCAGGGCTGGCTGGTGGGGGAAAGGTTGACCCTGATGGCGCAGGGGGAGGCGCAGCGGGCCCGTCTGGTGGCGGCGGCCGGACAGATCGCCGAGCTGGCGCGCAGCCAGATGGAGAACGCCGAAACCGTGATGGTGGCGGGATTGGGTTCCCTCTACCAACAGCAAGGTGCGCAGGCGGCCCGGACGCTGGACCGCCTGCTGGAGCAGGATCTCGACTGGCTGGAGCAGATGACCGAGCTGCGTCATCGCACCCTGATGCAGCAGCAGCGTATCGAGGAGATGTGGCGCAGCGAACGACAGGAACAGTTGCAAACGCTGTTGCAAGAGGGGCAGCGGGAGCTGGCTATCTTGCAACTGCGGGCCGGGGCGGTGACCGATCCGGCCCGCCGTCAGGCGGTAGAGCAGGCGCTGACCGTGCTGGCGCAGAGCGACAAGCTGGTGCAACTGCGCAGCGACTGGCTCGGCAAGGGGGAGGCACTGCGGGTGCTGGCCAATGCCAACGAAGCCCTGATGAGCAGCCTCAACCAGCAGGTCGGAGAGCTGGTTAGCTTTGCCCGCGATTCGTTGGGGCAGAGCCAGCAGGCGCTAAGCCAGCGCCTCAGGCTGCTGGAGCAGGCGCTGATGACCATTGGCCTGCTCACCCTGCTACTGCTGATGCTGTTGATGTGGCGCATGGTTTACGGCCGGATCGTCTGGCCGTTGCAACGGGCGGTGGCGGGGATGAGCCGGTTGGCGCGCGGGGATCTGGCCCCTCTTGAGCCGATCGCCAGCACCGGGCGCGATGAGCTGGCGGAGCTGGGCCGGGCCCTGCAGGTGTTTCGTGACAATGCGGTGGAACTGGGCCGCTATCAGCGCGAGCTGGAGTCGCGGGTTGAGGAGCGCACTGGCCAGCTCAGCCACGCCAACGAGCGGCTCAATGAGGAGGTGGAGAAGCAGCGGCAGGCCCGCGCCGAGGCAGAACAGGCCAACCGCGCCAAGTCGGTGTTTCTCGCCACCATGAGCCACGAGATCCGCACCCCCATGAACGGCATTCTCGGGGGCCTGACGCTGCTGGAAGATACCCACCTGAGCGATACCCAGCAGCGCTATCTGGCCGCCATCGAGCACAGCGGCGAATCCCTGCTGGAGATCCTCAACGACATTCTCGACTACTCCAAGATAGAGGCGGGCCATGTGGAGGCGCGCCGCGAGCCCTTCCCCCTGTTCCAGCTGGTGGATGAGCTCAGCGCGCTGTTCCGGCCAAAGGCAGAGGCCAAGGGGGTCACCCTGGCGCTGGAATATGCGCCAGGGCTGGCGCCTGTGGTCGAGGGGGATCTGGGCAAGCTGCGCCAGGTGCTCGGCAACTTACTCGGTAATGCAGTCAAGTTTACCGCCCGTGGCCAGATTACCCTGACGGTGGCGCCTCTTGCCTGCCAAGGCCCTTGCGCCGAGCCCTGCATCCGGTTTGTGGTGCGCGATACCGGCCCCGGCATTCCGGCCGATGAGCAGGAGGCGGTGTTTGAGGCGTTTCGCCAGCGCAAGCGTGATATAGGCCATCAGGGCGGCACCGGGCTGGGACTGGCGATCAGCCGCAAGCTGGTGGCCGCCATGGGGGGCGAGCTAAACCTTGCCAGCGAACCGGGCAAGGGGTGTGAATTCAGCTTCAGCCTGCCCTTGCAACGCTCGAGTGCTCAATTGCCCGCCGAGGCGCAACCGCTGCACCTTGGCCAGTCCCGCAACATCCTGCTGGTGGAGGATAACGAGATCAACCGGTTGGTGGCGCACGGCATGCTGACCCGCCTCGGCCATCGCGTCACCCTGGCGGAGGATGGTCGCAGTGCGCTGGCGCTGGTGACCGAGCGCCCCTTCGAGCTGGCGCTGCTCGATATCAATCTGCCCGATATGGACGGCATGACCCTGCGCGAGGATCTGGCCGCCATCAGCGAGGAGATGCATGAGCGGCCGCTGCCCGCCATCGCCATCTCGGCCCAGATGTATCCGGAGGATATCCGCCACTGCCTTGCCGCCGGGTTTGTCGATTTTGTCGGCAAGCCGGTGCGGCTGGCGGTACTGGCGAACGCCATCGATCAACTATTTCGGCAAGAAGGGGCCTCTATCGAGCAGCCAGCGCAGCTAGCGGCCGTGCCCCCAACTAACCAGCCAGAGTGGGCCAATCCAGTGCTGGACGCCGATCTGCCCCTGCTCGGCATGGCGCGGATCCGCCAGCTGGTCGCGCTGTTTGAGTCGCAAGGGCGGGTGTTGGTAGATAAGTTGGCTCAGGATGAGGGAAGTGAGCAACGTCAGCTGGCGCACAAGCTAAAGGGGAGTGCGCTGGCGCTGGGGGTGACCGAATTTGCCAGCCATTGCGCGGCTCTTGAGGCGGGAGGCGGGGAGCCTGCGACAATCGGGGCGCAATTTGAAGCGGCGGTGAGCGGGTTGCAGCAGTGGCTGGTGGCCAACAGGGATGCGCCGTTCTGATCCCTGCTGGCGATGTACGGCGTTTAGGGAGGGTGGCCAGCCTCTGCGCCGTTATTTGCTCTCGCGAAACAGCACCTGCTTGCACTTGGCACAGACCCATTCCCGGCGAAAATCGGTCAGGTGCACCATGCCTACCTCCAGCAACTCGTGGTGGCCGCAGTGATAACAGAAGATGATGTCGCCATCGACGGATTCAGGGTGGGCCGCCAGATAGTCGGCTTTGGTGGGGAGCTGCTCCCACGAGGTGGTGGGGAGATGTTTGCGTTGGCTGGTGTAGTAGACCCAGTAGAACAGAAAAAAGACCGCCAGGATCACGAATGTCAGCAGATGGTCCATCTTGAACTCCTCCGGTTAGGTGCAGCCCCTCGGATGCATGGCTGCAATCAGCTCCATCATCATTAAATTTGTTTCGAATTAATATGTTACAGGATGGATAAAGAGGGCGTTGTGATCCCCTTCGGGTTTTGCCCGCCCGCAGCGAGATGAAAAATGTGCCGTTTGGCGGAGCGGCCAGGGTATTGAACGGGGAGGGAATCTTGCTTTTTACAACATAAATTCAACATTTTTTAGGTGGTTGGACTGTCTCTTTGATCCAGCTCACGTTACAATGCCCGCGCCCACTTCACCTAACGCGCAAACGATTTTCAGGAGAGAAACGGATGTTGAAACGTGACATGACCATCGCCAATTATGATCCGCAATTGTGGCAGGCCATCACAGACGAAACCCGTCGTCAGGAAGAGCATATCGAGCTGATTGCGTCTGAGAACTACACCAGCCCCCGTGTCATGGAGGCCCAGGGCTCCCAGCTGACCAACAAGTACGCCGAAGGTTACCCCTCCAAGCGTTACTACGGTGGTTGCGAGTATGTGGATGTGGTCGAAACCCTGGCTATCGAGCGCGCCAAAGAGCTGTTCGGTGCCACTTACGCCAACGTGCAGCCGCACTCCGGCTCTCAGGCCAACAGCGCCGTTTACATGGCTCTGCTGCAGCCGGGCGACACCGTACTGGGCATGAACCTGGCACACGGCGGTCACCTGACCCACGGCTCTCCGGTCAACTTCTCCGGCAAGCTGTACAACATCGTGCCTTACGGTATCGATGAGTCCGGCAAGATCGACTACGACGACATGGAACGTCAGGCTGTCGAGCACAAGCCGAAGATGATGATCGGTGGCTTCTCCGCCTACTCCGGTATCGTTGACTGGGCCCGCATGCGCGAAATCGCCGACAAGGTCGGTGCCTACCTGTTCGTCGACATGGCCCATGTGGCGGGTCTGATTGCCGCTGGCGTCTACCCGAACCCGGTGCCCCACGCTCACGTGGTTACCTCCACCACTCACAAGACCCTGGCTGGTCCGCGCGGTGGTCTGATCCTCTCCGCTGCTGACGACGAGGAGCTCTACAAGAAGCTCAACTCCGCCGTCTTCCCGGGTGGTCAGGGTGGCCCGCTGATGCACGTCATCGCCGGTAAAGCAGTTGCCTTCAAAGAGGCGCTGGAGCCGGAGTTCAAGACCTATCAGGCTCAGGTCGTGAAAAACGCCAAGGCGATGGCTGCTACCTTCATCGAGCGCGGTTACAAGATCGTCTCCGGCGGTACCGACAACCATCTGATGCTGGTTGACCTGATCGGTCGCGAGCTGACCGGTAAGGATGCTGACGCTGCGCTGGGCAAAGCCAACATCACCGTCAACAAGAACTCCGTGCCCAATGACCCGCGCTCCCCGTTCGTCACCTCCGGTGTGCGGATCGGTACCCCGGCCATCACCCGCCGCGGTTTCAAGGAAGCCGAGTCCATCGAGCTGACCCACTGGATCTGCGACGTACTGGACAACCACGACAACGATGCCGTGCTGGCCACCGTGCGCGAGAAGGTGCTGGATATCTGCCGCCGCTTCCCGGTCTATGGCTGATAAGTCAGACCATCCGGTTTGAGACCAATGCCACCTGCGGGTGGCATTGTTTTTTCTGGCTTTTACCGGTTTTGGATGGCCGTGCTACACTGGCCGACCTAGATCCTGGCCCGCCGGGCCGGTCCCTGTTCCATTAACGCCGGAGGTCCGATGCATTGCCCATTCTGTAGTGCGGTTGATACCAAGGTGATCGATTCCCGTCTGGTGGCCGAAGGCCATCAGGTGCGCCGCCGTCGTGAGTGTCTGCTCTGTCACGAGCGTTTTACCACCTTCGAGATGGCCGAGCTGGTGATGCCCCGCGTCATCAAGTCCAACGGTTCCCGCGAGCCGTTCAATGAAGACAAGCTGCGCGCCGGCATCCTGCGGGCGCTGGAGAAGCGGCCGGTGAGCATGGAGGCCATCGAAAAGGCGGTCAACCATATTAAATCCCGCCTGCGTGCCACCGGTGAGCGTGAAGTCGCCTCCGAGCTGGTGGGCAATCTGGTGATGGATGAGCTCAAGAGTCTGGACAAGGTGGCCTATATCCGCTTTGCCTCCGTCTATCGCAGCTTCGAAGATATTCGCGAGTTCGGTGAAGAGATCGCCAAATTGGAGAAATGATGGTATCGGATGGGCAAGTGGATATCCGCTTCGCCCCTCTCTACCTCAGGACACGAAGATATTCGCGAGTTCGGCGAAGAGATTGCCAAGCTGGAGAAGTAAACCGCCATTCTCACCCATGTTGCCGCGTCCGATTACGCTGCGCTAATCGAACCTACGATACTGCGTAAAGTCGAGATGTGTTGTCAAAGGAGCCCGAATGTTTAGTCAAGATGATTACCAATGGATGAGTCGGGCCCTCGAACTGGCCCGCCGCGGCCGCTACACCACGGCCCCCAACCCCTGCGTCGGCGCCGTGTTGGTCAAAGATGGCGTGGTGGTTGGCGAAGGGTGGCATCAGAAGGCGGGCGAGCCCCATGCCGAGGTTTACGCCCTGCGCGCCGCCGGTGACAACGCCCGTGGCGCCACCGCCTATGTAACCCTCGAACCCTGCTCCCATTACGGTCGTACTCCCCCCTGCGCCGAGGCGCTGATCAATGCTGGCGTCGCCCGGGTGGTGGCGGCCATGGTCGATCCCAATCCCCAGGTGGGTGGGCGTGGCCTGCGTATGCTCTCCGAAGCGGGCATCAAAACCGATTTCGGCCTGCTGGCGAGCGAAGCCGAAGCGCTCAACCCGGGCTTTTTCAAGCGGATGCGTACCGCCTTCCCGCGGGTGACCGTCAAGCTGGGGGCCAGCCTCGATGGCCGCACCGCCATGGCGAGCGGCGAGAGCCAGTGGATCACCTCCCCGGATGCGCGCCGTGACGTGCAGCGGCTGCGGGCCCGTCACGATGCGGTGCTCTCCAGCGCTGAAACCGTGCTGGCCGATGGTGCCTCCCTGACCGTGCGCTGGGACGAGCTGCCCCCCTCGGTGAAGGCGAGCTATCCCAAGGAGACCCTGCGCCAGCCGCTGCGGGCCATCGTCGATTCGCAAAACCGGCTTACCCCAGATCTGCCGCTATTCCAGAGCGAGAGCCCGGTGCTGCTGGCCCGCCACAAGGCGTCCGGCGAGTGGCCTTCGTGGGTGCAGCAGCTGGAGCTGCCGCTGCTGGATGGCAAGCTGGATCTGGTCAGCCTCTTCATGCTGCTGGCCAAGCAGAACGTCAACTCGGTACTGGTCGAGGCGGGCCCGCGGCTGTGCGGCGCTCTGCTGGAAAAAGGGCTGGTGGATGAGCTGGTGCTCTATCAGGCGCCCAAACTGATGGGCGATGAAGGGCGCGGCCTGTTCCATCTGCCGGGCCTGACCCGGCTGTTCCAGGCGCCCAAGCTCGCCATCAAGGATGTGCGCATGGTCGGCCAGGATATTCGCATTACTGCCAAAATAGCCTGATTTATCAATGTTCAAGGGGGCATAAGCAGCCCCCGTCATCAGCAAGGTGATCTGCATGTTTACCGGAATTATCGAAGCGGTGGGAACCCTGGCCGAGCTGCGCCGTCAGGGCGATGACATGGCCCTCACCGTCCATGCGCCGCATCTCGACTTCAGTGACGTCAAACTGGGCGACTCCATCGCTACCAACGGCGTCTGCCTCACCGTGGTGGCGCTGGGCGACAAGAGTTATACCGCCGACGTGTCGCTGGAAACCCTCTCCCGTACCGGTTTTGCCGCCGCCAGAGTGGGCGATCGGGTCAACCTTGAGAAGGCGCTGATGCCCACCTCCCGCCTCGGCGGCCATCTGGTCTCCGGCCATGTGGATGGGGTAGGGGAGGTGAAAAGCGTCTCCAGCAGCGGCCGCGCCATCGAGTACTGGATCAAGGCGCCGGGCGAGCTCTCCCGCTATATCGCCGAGAAAGGCTCCATTGCGGTGGATGGCATCAGCCTCACCGTCAACGCGGTGCAGGGGGACCTGTTTCGCCTGACCATCGTGCCCCACACCGCCCAGGAGACCACCATCGCCAGCTGGAAGCCGGGCCACAAGGTCAACCTCGAGGTGGATCAGATCGCCCGCTATCTGGAGCGGCTGATGATGGGGAAAAGTCAGGAGAGCAGCGCCTCGACCCTGACCATGGAGACCCTGGCCAAGGCCGGCTTTCTCTGACGGTGTGCGCTGAATCTGGCCACCAAAACGATTTTCTGTGATCCCGCTCTGATTGAAATGGGGCCGCTAGCCCCAATCTAGAGCAACATACACTCGCATTTGCGTTGAGCCTGCTGGCTCAACCCCCAAGCACACTGATGGAGTAGCCCATGGCGCTGAGCACAACCCAGGAAATCATTGCCGATATCAAGGCTGGCAAGATGGTGATCCTGATGGATGACGAAGACAGGGAGAACGAAGGGGACCTCATCATGGCCGCCTCCTGCGTCCGTCCGGAGGATATCAACTTCATGGCCCGCTACGGCCGTGGCCTCATCTGCCTGACCCTGACCCGGGATCGCTGCAAGCAATTGGCGCTGCCGCTGATGGTGGATCGCAACAATGCCCAGTTCTCCACCGCCTTTACCGTCTCCATCGAGGCGGCAGAAGGGGTGACCACAGGTATTTCCGCCGCCGATCGCGCGGTGACCGTGCAGGCCGCTGTGGCGCCCAATGCCAAGGCGGCCGATCTGGTGCAGCCGGGCCACATCTTCCCGCTGATGGCGCAGGATGGCGGCGTGCTGACCCGTGCCGGCCACACCGAAGCCGGTTGCGATCTGGCCCGTCTGGCCGGTTTCGAGCCTGCCGCCGTCATCGTCGAGATCCTCAACGAGGATGGCACCATGGCGCGCCGTCCGGATCTGGAGGTGTTTGCCGAGGAGCACGGCATCAAGCTTGGTACCATCGCCGACCTGATCGAGTACCGCAACCAGCACGAGACCACGGTCGAGAAGGTGGCCGAGTGCAAGTTGCCGACCGAGTTTGGCGAGTTCGACCTCATCACCTTCCGCGACACCATCGACAATCAGGTTCACTTTGCCCTGAAAAAGGGTGAGGTGCAGGCCGATCAGCCGACCCTGGTGCGCGTCCATCTGCACGATGTGCTGAGCGATCTGCTGTTGACCGACCGCCACGCCGCCCGCAGCTGGCCGCTGCCCAAATCCATGGCCCGCATCGCTGACGAGGGCGGCGTGCTGGTGATTTTGGGGGCGGAATCCCATGGCGCCGAGCTGCTGGCTAGGGTCAAGGGTTTTGAAGCCGCCGACAAGGGGCTAGCACCGGAAGGAGCCAAGTGGCAGGGCACCTCGCGCCGGGTTGGTGTGGGTTCCCAGATCCTCAAGGCCCTTGGTGTAAGCAAGATGCGCCTGCTGAGCTCGCCGAAGAAGTACCATGCCCTCGGTGGTTTCGGTCTGGAAGTGGTTGAGTACATCGGCGAGTAACGTACTACCAGAGAAGTACCATCCCCTTCCGGGCGGTTTAGGCCTGGAAGTCGTGGAATTTACCGGCGAGCAAGTGCGCCGGACTGGTTAAATCGCGATCATGGCCGTCTATTGCGGCCATGGTTTTTGTCGTGGGTCTGTTGTGCTAGAATGTGCGCACTTTTGACTCCGGCCCTTTTGATTGCACAGATACAGGATTTCCAATGAAGGTTATCGAAGGAAATATCGCCGCTCCTGAGGCGCGCGTTGCTATTGTTGTTGCCCGTTTCAACAGCTTCATCAACGACAGTCTGGTGAACGGCGCGGTGGACGTACTGAAGCGTCAAGGTCAAGTGCAGGACAGCAACCTGACACTGGTAAAAGTGCCGGGCGCGGTTGAAATGCCATTGGTCATCAAGAAGCTGGCCAAGAGTGGTCAATACGACGCCATCGTGGCGGTCGGTACTGTCATCCGTGGCGGCACCTACCACTTCGACCTGGTGGCAAACGAGAACAGCAAGGGCATGGCCCAGGTAATGATGGAATATGAAATTCCCGTTGCCTTCGGTGTGCTGACCACTGAAAACATTGAACAAGCCATCGAGCGTGCAGGTACCAAGGCGGGTAACAAGGGTGCAGAGGCTGCACTGGCAGCGCTCGAAATGATCAACGTCCTGAAAGAACTGGACGTGTAACGAGGAGAAGTACATTGAAACCGTCTGAGCGCCGTAAAGCCCGCCATTGCGCCACCCAGGCCATCTACCAGTGGCAGATGACCAAGGCTAACGTGGGTGACATCGAAGAGCAGTTCAAGATCGATCAGGACACCAAGGGTGTAGACCTGAACTATTTCCGCGATCTGCTGTTCGGGGTAGCCCTCCACTGCAGCGAGCTGGACAAGGTGTTTGCACCCTTCCTCTCCCGTCCGCTGGAAGAAGTGGACATGGTGGACAAGGCGATCCTGCGTCTGGCGACCTACGAGCTGACCCGTCGTGATGATGTACCGCCGCGCGTGGTTATCAACGAAGCGATCGAGCTGGCCAAAGCTTTTGCTGCCGATGACAGCCACAAGTTTGTCAACGGTGTACTGGACAAGGTGATCAAATCGCTGAACAAGCGTTGATCCTGCTGTCCGTCAGCATCTAAGAGAGGAGCCAGCTTATTGCTGGCTTTTTACTGTATGGGTGAATTTGAGCTGATTGATAAGTACTTCAAGGTTCCCCACGCCCGCAAGGACGTGGTGATGGGCCCTGGAGATGACTGTGCCCTGCTGACCCTGCCCCCCGATACCCAACTGGCGGTGAGCACCGACACTCTGGTGAGCGGCGTACACTTCTTTCCCGACATGGATCCGGTGGATCTCGGCTACAAGGCGCTGGCGGTCAATCTCTCCGATCTCGCCGCCATGGGGGCCGAGCCGCGCTGGGTGTCGCTGGCACTGACTCTGCCTGCCATCAACGAAGGTTGGGTTGCCGGGTTTGCCGAAGGGTTTCTGGAGCTGGCCGAGTACTACAATGTGGCGCTGGTGGGCGGAGACATGACCCGCGGGCCGCTCTCCATCACCATCTCGGTGAAGGGATCGGTGCCTGCCGGGCGCGCCTTGATGCGCAGCGGCGCCAAAGCCGGTGACGGCATCTATGTGACCGGCACTCTGGGCGATGCCGCGCTGGCGCTCTCCCACCTGCTGGGCAAACGCACCCTCAACGAGAACCAGCTGGCTGCCGTGCTGCCACGGCTCGACCACCCCCATCCCCGCATTCTGGCCGGTCAGGCGCTGCGCGGGCTGGCGGGTAGTGCGCTGGATCTCTCCGACGGGCTGGCATCGGATCTCGGTCATATCCTCAAGGCCTCCGGCGTGCGGGCCCAGATCGATCTCGATCTGCTGCCGCTCTCACCGGTGCTGCAGGATGCGGTGAGCGAGCAGGAGGCGTGGCAACTGGCGCTGGCCGGTGGCGATGACTACGAGCTCTGCTTCACCGTACCAGAGGAGCACCGCGGCGCGCTCGATACGGCGCTGGCCCACAGTGGGGTCAAGTTCAGCCGCATCGGCCGCATCGTGGCGGGCGAGCCGGGCATCGACTACCTGCGTGGCGACCAAGCGGTCGAGCTGCAACTGAAAGGGTGGGATCACTTCGCATGAGTTTGTTCAGGATAAAGCCCGAGCTGACACGACTGGATCTGAAAAATCCGCTTCATTTTTTGGCGGTGGGGTTTGGTTCCGGCCTCAGCCCCAAGGCGCCGGGCACCATGGGCACCCTGGCGGCCATTCCGCTCTACCTGCTGGTGAGCGGGCTGCCGACCTATTGGTTTATCGCCTTGCTGGCGGTGGGTTTTGTTGTGGGGATCCGTATCTGCCAGAGCGCCACCGATGCCATCGGCGTGCCGGATCACGGCGCCATCGTCTGGGACGAGGTGATCGGCTTTGGCGTTACCATGATCGCAGCGCCAGCCGGTTGGGAGTGGGTGGTGGCGGGCTTCGCGCTGTTCCGGTTGTTTGATGTGCTCAAGCCCTGGCCCATCTCCTGGTTTGATCGCCGGATCCACGGTGGCCTAGGCATCATGCTGGACGATCTGATCGCCGGCCTGTTCGCTCTGTTTTGTATGCAATTACTGGCATTCTGGCTCGGTTGAGAGCCACCTTCCGGGGGATGACCGTTCTGGCATCCCCCGATTTATATCTGCTTAATTTTCATTCATCGGCATATGCTGCCGTTTATCATCCATTTCACATAAATATTCACTACTCATTCGGGGCTGGTGATTGTTTTGGAAATAGTGATAAATGCTGCTTGTTGCGTTGTTGTTGAAATTAAAGTAATGATACCAATAGATGTACGGACGCACCGGCCATTTGTGTGATGAAAATCATCATTTATCTCTGCCGAATTGGTGGTTATCTGCACAAAACATTGCGGAATTGTATAACTCAATCATTTACACCCGTGGTCAAACCGTCTAAGTTACTCGCGGGTTATTCCAAAAAAATGCAAAAAACCCGCCCGGATCGCTGGTTTCGCTGCCTCATGGATTGAGCAAATATTGCCCAAGGTAACAACCGGCATCTGCGGCTGATTTACGGACGAATTATTTGGGACGGATGTCCCCCGCAGAGGTAAACATGTCCTTGCTCGAAGTAAAGAACTTGCGGATCGAGTACCCCTCCCGCTACGGGGTGCTGGCCGCGGTGAAGGATCTCTCTTTCTCTATCGAAAAGGGTGAGATTGTCGGGGTGGTCGGTGAATCCGGCGCCGGCAAGTCCACCATCGGCAACGCCGTTATCGACCTCCTGAGCCCGCCGGGTCGCATCGCTCGTGGCGATATCTATCTCAATGGCGAGCTCATCTCCGGCAAGAGCCAGAACGAGATGCGGGCCATCCGTGGCTCCCGTATCGGGTTCATCTTCCAGGACCCCATGACCTCCCTCAACCCGCTGTTCACCGTTGAGCATCAGCTGGTGGAGACCATTCTGGCCAATACCGACCTCTCTCGCGAGGCTGCTTTTGCCAAGGCATTGGAGCTGATGGGGGCGGTGGGTATTCCGCAGCCGGAGCTGCGCATCAAACAGTATCCGCACCAGTTCTCCGGTGGCATGCGTCAGCGGGTGGTTATCGCCATCGCGCTCTCCTGCGATCCGGAGCTGATCATCGCAGATGAACCGACTACGGCGCTGGACGTCTCCATTCAGGATCAGATCCTCCAGCTTATCCGCGCCCTCTGCAAAGAGCGTCAGGTGGGCTGCATGCTGGTGACCCACGACATGGGCGTGGTCTCCAACGTTACCGACAAGGTGGCGGTGATGTATCGCGGCGATCTGGTGGAGTTCGGCCTGACCGAACAGGTACTGGGCAGCCCCAATCACCCCTATACCCGCAGCCTCATCTCGGCGGTACCCCGCTCCGATGTGAAGCTGGTGCGTTTTCCGCTGGTCTCCTATATCGAGGATGCCAGTGCGCCGGATACCAATATCGACCTCAAGACCCACTGGCTCGGCCAGAGTCAGGACGAGCGTGCCTATGAAGGGGCGCTGCTGCGGGTGGAGAACGTCGATCTGAAGTTCGTCACCAAGGACTCCATCTTCCCGAGCCGCCGCCAGTATGTGCGCGCCTGCAACAACATCAGCTTCGAGATCTTCGAGGGTGAAACCTTCGGTCTGGTGGGGGAGTCGGGCTCCGGCAAATCGACCATTGCCCGCGCCATCACCGGTCTCTATCCGCCTGATACCGGCAAGATTTTCTTCGAGGGGATCGATCTGACCGCTCTCAAGAGCGAGCGCGAGCGTCGCCCGTTGCGTCGCCAGATGCAGATGGTGTTCCAGAACCCCTATTCGTCGATGAACCCGCGGATGAAGGTGCGCGACATCATTGCCGAGCCGATCCGCTTCCATCAGCTGGCGAGCAGTGAGAGCCAGATTGAGGGGATTGTCGGCGATCTGCTGGATCACGTGGGTCTCGGTCGTGGTGCCGGGGTCAAGTATCCCCACGAGTTCTCCGGCGGTCAGCGCCAGCGTATCTCCATTGCCCGCGCCCTGGCCACTCGCCCGCGCTTCCTTATCTGCGACGAGCCGACCTCGGCACTGGATGTGTCGGTGCAGGCCCAGATCCTCAACCTGCTCAAGGATCTGCAGCAGGAGCTCAAGCTCACCATGCTGTTTATCAGCCACGATCTGCCGGTGATCCGCCAGATGTGCGACCGCATCGGGGTGATGCAGCACGGCCATTTGGTGGAAGTGGCCGAGACCGAGAAACTCTTTACCAATGCCGAGCATGAGTACAGCCGCAAGCTGATCTCCCTCATGCCGGAGTTCAAGGGAATGTCCCGCGAGGGGCTGGAAATCGCAAGCTAGGAGAGCGCCGGTGCGCCGGTCTGCTTGTCAAAAAAAGTGTCATAAGAAAGCCAAAAGCATGGAGAACAAGATGAAGAAAGGATTGTCCAAGATTGCCCTGGCGCTGTTTGCCGCCGGTTTCGCCTTCAGTGTCTCAGCCGCTGATATCAAGGTGGGTGTCGCTTCTGACGCCACTTCGCTGGATCCGCAGGAGCAGCTCTCCGGTCAGACCCTGGAGATGTCGCACCTGGTATTCGATCCCCTGATGCGTTACACCCAGGACTTGCAGTTCGAGCCCCGTCTGGCCGAGAAGTTCGAGCGTGTCGATGACAAGACTGTCCGCTTCCACCTGCGCAAAGGGGTCAAGTTCCACTCCGGTAACGACTTCACCGCAGACGACGTGGTGTGGACCGTCAACCGCCTGAAATCCTCCGTCGACTTCAAGGCGATCTTCGATCCCATCAGCGAAGTGAAGAAGGTCGATGACTACACCGTGGATCTCGTCACCGCCAAGCCGTTCCCGCTGGTGCTGCAGACCGTCACCTACATCTTCCCGATGGACTCCAAGTTCTATACCGGCAAGACCGAAGCGGGCAAAGACAAGGCCGAGATCGTCAAAAACGGCGACTCCTATGCTTCTACCCACGTCTCCGGTACTGGCCCGTTCACCGTCAAGTTCCGCGAGCAGGGTGTGAAGCTGGATTATGCCCGCAACGCCAACTACTGGGACAAAGCCTCCAAGGGTAACGTCGAGAACCTGACCGTGGTGCCCATCAAGGAAGATGCGACCCGTGTTGCAGCCCTGCTGGGTGGCGACGTGGACATGATCTATCCGGTTGCGCCGAACGATCTGGAGCGCGTGAAGAATGGCAAGGACTCCCAGCTGGTCACCCTGTCCGGTACCCGCGCCATCATCATCGAGCTGAACCAGAACACCAACCCGGCACTGAAAGACAAGCGCGTGCGTCAGGCGATCAACTACGCCATCAACCAGGTGGGCATTGTCGAGAAGATCAACAAGGGCTTCGGTACCCCTGCTGGCCAGCTGAGCCCGAAAGGCTATGCCGGTCACAACGAGGCGCTGGTGCCCCAGTATGATCTGGCCAAGGCCAAGGAGCTGATGAAAGAGGCCGGTTACGAGAAAGGCTTCAAGATGACCTTCATCTCCCCGGCTGCCCGCTACGTCAACGACGTCAAGATTGCCCAGGCTGTCTCCGCCATGCTGGCCAAGATCAACATCAAGGTGGATCTGAAGACCATGCCGGTGGCCCAGTACTGGCCCGAGTTTGACAAGTGCGCCGCAGACATGCAGCTGATCGGCTGGCACTCCGACACCGAAGATACCGCGAACTTCTTCGAGTTCCTGACCTTCACCAAGGACGCCAAGACCGGTATGGGCCAATACAACTGCGCCGGTTATGCCAACGCCGAAGCTGACAAGCTGGTGATGGATGCCAACGCCGAGACCGATCCGGCCAAGCGTGCCGAGATGCTCAAGAAGGTCGAAGCCATGCTGATCGAAGATGCTGCCTACGTGCCGTTGCACTGGGAAGATCTGGCCTATGGCGCCAAGAAGAACGTCGACATCAAGCCGGTGGTCAACGTGATGAACTTCCCTTACCTGGGTGACCTGGTGGTCAGCAAGTAAGAGAACGTCGCAAGGAAGGACGGGGCGGGGTGGTCAGCTGGCCACTCCGCCCACTAACAGAAGCCTGTGCCACGACACAGGCCACGTAGAAGGACAAGCATGTTTACATTCCTGCTGAAACGGTTCTATCAGGCCGTGATAGTGATGTTCGTCATCAGCCTGGTCGCCTTCTCCATCCAGGATAACCTGGGTGACCCGTTGCGCGAGCTGGTGGGACAATCCGTCTCCGAAGCCCAGCGTCACGAGTTGCGCGAGAAGATGGGCCTTAACGATCCCTTCCTCATCAAATACAGCCGCTTTCTGAAAAATGCGGTGCATGGGGATTTGGGCACCTCCTATTTCTTCAAGCGACCTGCTCTCGAGGTGATCCTCGACAAGCTGGTGGCTACCCTTGAGCTGGTGTTTGCCGCCGCGCTCATCATCGTGGTGGTCTCCATTCCACTCGGTGTCTATTCGGCGATCCGCCCGCGCAGCATTCCCACCAAGATCATCATGGCGGGGAGCAGCATCGGCATTTCGATCCCGGTATTTTTGACCGCCATCATGCTGATGTACCTCTTCTCCATCCAGCTGGGCTGGCTGCCGGCCTATGGCCGCGGCGAGACCCGTAACCTGCTGGGCTGGGAGTCGGGCTTCTTCACCTGGGATGGCATCCTGCACCTGATCCTGCCGGCGGTGTCGCTCTCTTCCATCATGCTGCCGCTGTTTATCCGGCTGGTGCGCTCCGAGATGCTGGAGCAGCTCTCCTCCGAATACGTCAAGTTCGCCCGCGCCAAGGGGCTGGACAACAACAAGGTCTACTATCAGCACGCTCTGAAGAACACCATGCTGCCGGTCATTACCGTCGGCGGGGTGCAGATCGGCACCATGGTGGCCTACACCATCCTGACCGAGAGCGTGTTCCAGTGGCCGGGCACCGGCTTCCTGTTTCTTGAAGCGATCCACCGGGTCGATACGCCCCTCATCACCGCCTACGTCATCTTCGTGGGACTGATCTTCGTGGTGACCAATACCCTGGTCGACCTGCTCTACGGGTTGATCAACCCGACCGTTAACCTGACTGCCAAGGGGTAAGCATGAGTAACGCTGTAACTGCAAGCCCAAGCCGTTGGGCACGTTTCAAGAACTCTGACATCGTCTACTACTTCCTGCGGGACAAGGTAGCCATGTTCAGCTTTGCGGTGTTCGTGGTATTTGTGCTGGCGGCGCTGCTGGCCCCCTGGCTCGCCCCGCACAACGTCTATGACCAGACCAGTTTTGATCTGATGGATGCCGAGCTGCCCCCCTCCTGGCTCGAAGGTGGCGAGGAGCGCTTCTGGCTCGGTACCGACAACCAGGGGCGGGATATCTGGAGCACCATCCTCTATGGCGCCCGTATCTCCCTCACCATCGGCCTGTTTGCGGTGGCGCTGCAGCTGGTGCTCGGTATCGTCATCGGTCTGATTGCCGGTTATTTCGGTGGCCGTATCGACAACCTGCTGATGCGCTTTGCCGATGTGCAGCTGTCGTTCTCCACCATGATGGTAGCGATCATCATCTCCGCCATCTTTCAGGCAACCTTTGGTTCCGAGTTCTACTCGAAGTTCGCCATCATGATGCTGGTGGTGATCATCGGGATCGCCGAGTGGCCGCAGTACGCCCGTACCGTGCGCGCCTCTGTGCTGGCGGAGAAGAAGAAGGAGTATGTGGAAGCGGCCAAGGTGATGGGATTCCGCGCCCCGCGCATCATGTTCCGCCACATTCTGCCCAACTGTTTGTCGCCCATTCTGGTCATCTCCACCGTACAGGTGGCCAACGCCATCATGAGCGAAGCGGCACTCTCCTTCCTCGGGCTGGGAATGCCGGTTGATCAGCCCTCGCTCGGTTCGCTTATCAGCGTCGGCTTCAACTACATCTTCTCCGGCTCCTGGTGGATCACCGCCTTCCCGGGCATCTGTCTGGTGGTGCTGGTGCTGGTCATCAACCTGCTGGGTGACTGGTTGCGGGATGTGTTTAACCCCAAGATCTACAAAGGGTAATCCGGGTCAGAAACGCAAAATAAAAAGGGCGCTAATGAGGCGCCCTTCTTTTGTTTGATAGCTTTGAACGTTATCAGGGTTGCAGCCAGCTTTCGATACTGCGCTGGATGCCTGCATCGTCCAGACCGAGCAGGGCATAGATCTCCTGCTGGGTACCCTGTTCGACGAAGCGATCCGGCAGGCCGAGGTTGAGCACCGGCTTGCACTGTTTATTGCGCATCAGCAGCTCGTTTACCGCCGAACCGGCGCCGCCCATGATGGCATTGTCTTCGATGGTGACGAAGTGATCGTGGTTGGCCGCCAGCGACAGCACCAACGCTTCATCCATTGGCTTGACGAAGCGCATGTCCACCAGAGTTGCATCAAGTGCTTCGGCCGCTGCTTTGGCGTGTTGCAGCAGAGTGCCAAACGCCAGAATGGCGGTGCCCTTGCCCTCTCGAACGATACGTCCCTTGCCAAGCGCCAGCGCCTGCATCTCCTGCGAGATGGGTGCATCGCTCAGGCTGTTGCCACGTGGGTAGCGCACCGCGGCTGGCCCCTGATGGCGGTAGCCGGTATAGAGCATCTGACGGCATTCGTTCTCGTCGGAGGGGGTCATGATCACCATGTTGGGCACGGTGCGCAGGAAGCTGATATCGAACGCACCCTGATGGGTAGGGCCGTCAGCGCCCACCAGACCGGCCCGATCGATGGCGAACAGCACCGGCAGCTCTTGCAGCGCTACGTCATGGATCACCTGATCGTAGGCCCGTTGCAGGAAGCTCGAATAGATGGCGACCACCGGCTTCTTGTCGGCAATGGCGAGACCGGCAGCAAAAGTGACCGCGTGCTGCTCGGCAATGGCCACATCGAAGTAGCGATCCGGATACTGTTGGCTGAATTTCACCAGCCCGGAGCCTTCGCGCATGGCTGGGGTGATACCGACCAGCTTTTCGTCTTTGGCCGCCATGTCGCACAGCCACTGGCCGAAAATGGCCGAGAAGGTGGGCTTGGCCCCGCTCGCCTTGGGCAGGGCGCACTCGTCCGGATTGAACTTGGGCACCGCGTGATAACCGATGGGGTCTTTCTCCGCCGGCTCGTAGCCCTTGCCCTTCTTGGTCTTGACGTGCAGCAGCTGCGGGCCCTTGAGATTGCGCATGTTGCGCAGGGTCTCGACCAGCGCTTCTATATCGTGACCGTCGATGGGGCCGATATAGTTGAAGCCGAACTCCTCGAACAGGGTACCGGGTACCACCATCCCCTTGAGGTGCTCTTCGGCCCGCTTGGCCAGCTCCTTGACCGGTGGCAAACCCGCCAGCACCTTCTTGCCGCCTTCGCGGATGGTGGTGTAGAGCTTGCCGGACATGACCCGGGCCAGATGGTTGTTGAGCGCCCCGACATTCTCGGAGATGGACATCTCGTTGTCGTTGAGGATCACCAGCATGTCTTTATGGACATCGCCGGCGTGGTTGAGCGCTTCAAAGGCCATCCCTGCGGTAATGGCACCGTCACCAATCACCGCAACGACCTTGCGACCCAGCCCTTCACTCTCGGCGGCAACCGCCATACCGAGCGCCGCACCGATGGAGGTGCTGGAGTGGCCGACGGAGAGCACGTCGTACTCGCTTTCACCACGCCAGGGGAAGGGGTGCAGGCCATCCTTCTGCCGGATGGTGTGGATCTGGTCACGGCGCCCGGTCAGGATCTTGTGGGGATAGGCTTGATGGCCCACATCCCAGATCAGCCGATCGAACGGGGTGTTGTAGACGTAGTGCAGGGCCACGGTCAGTTCGACCGTGCCGAGACCGGAGGCAAAGTGTCCGCTGGAGCGGCTGACAGAGCGCAGCAGATATTCGCGCAGCTCGTTGCACAGCACCGGCAGCCGATCTTTGGGCAAGGAACGCAGCTCGACCGGAGTGTCCGCGAGGGCCAGGTTGGGGAAATTGCTAATATCAACGCTCATATTGTTACTGTTATCCAGCGTTTAGTGGGTTCGCTCGATGATGTAATCGGCAAACGCTTCCAGAATGTCGGTATTGTAGGGCAAGGATTGCAGGGCTGTTAAGGCTTTCCCATGCAGTTCGCGAGCCAGCTCACGGGCATTTTCGAGTCCGAGCAGGGCCGGATAGGTACTTTTCTCCAGCGCCAGGTCAGAACCTTGCGGCTTGCCCAGGGTGGCGGTATCGCCTGTGATGTCGAGGATGTCATCCTGCACTTGGAAGGCGAGGCCAATCGCGGCGGCATAGGTTTGCAGGGCAGCCAGCGTGGCGTCATCGACATCGGCTTTGCACAGGGCACCGAGCGCTACGGCACATTCAATCAGCGCACCAGTCTTGTGGCGATGTACCTGCTCCAGTTCGGCAAGCGTGATCTGGCGCCCTTCGGCCTGCAGATCCAGCGCCTGACCACCACACATACCGAGATAGCCGGAGGCGCGGGCGAGGGTACTCAGCATCCGCACCCGGTTGGCCATCAAGGAGTCGGGCATGGGGTGATCGGCCAGAATGGAGAACGCCAGGGTCTGCAGCGCATCACCGGCCAGAATGGCGGTTCCTTCGTCAAACGCCTTGTGAACGGTTGGCTGACCACGACGCAGGTCGTCATTATCCATGGCGGGCAGGTCATCGTGCAGCAGGGAGTAGGCGTGGATGCACTCCACGGCAGCCGCAGGGCCATCCAGCAGGTCGCTCTTGACGCCCAGCATCTCGCCGACCGCGTAGACCAGAAACGGGCGAACCCGCTTGCCGCCCAGCAGCAGGCCATAACTCATGGCATCGCGCAGGCGCGGTGCCATGGCGGGCAAGGATTCAAGTTGTGCTGACAGACAGTCGTCAATACGCTGACGATGCAGACGGGAAAAATGGTCCAGCGCCACTTACTCCTCTCCTTGTTCTGGCTGGAAGGGGACGAGCTGGTCACTGCCATCGGCTTGACTGAGCAGGATCTGGATCTTCTGTTCGGCCAGTTCCAGCTTCTGCTGACCGGCCCGAACCAGATGAACGCCCTGCTCGAACTGCTTGAGTGCCTCTTCCAGGGATAGGGAACCTTGTTCCAGCTGATGAACGATGGTTTCCAGCTCTTCCAGAGTGGCATCAAAACTCAGACGGTCGATTTTTTTACTGGCCATGTCCATCCTCGGGGATTGAAAAAAACGGCTTATATTAACATCGACCGTCCACAGGGGGGAGGCAGAAAAGCATTGCCCTCTCAAACTCTCGCTAAACTGGCCGATAATGAGCCATCATTCTCAGTGGATGCATGCTTGCCGCATGGGTCGCAATAGCAGAAAATTCAACAAACTATAAATAGACATAAGAACCGGTGACAGGAGTAGGGACGTGGATCTAGGCAGTCTGATAGGGATAGTGCTGGGTTTCGGGGTGGTGGTGTACGGCATGCTGCTGGGTGGCCCCATGAGCATGTATGTTGATATGCCATCGGTCTACATCACTGTATTGGGATCAATCTTCATCGCCATGATGAAGTTCAACCTTGGCCAGTTCCTGATGGCATTCAAGGTGGCGGGTAAAGCCTTTATGTACAAGGGCGACAAGCTTGAAGACCTGATTACCAAAGCCGTTGAATTGGCTGACGCGGCTCGCAAAGGGGGCTTTCTGGCGCTGGAGGCTGCAGAGATCCCCAATGCATTTATGAAAAAAGGGATCGACATGCTGGTGGATGGTCACGATGCCGAGGTGGTGCGTGCCGTGATGGAAAAGGATATCGACCTGACAGCCGAGCGCCATGTCATTGCCATCAAGGTCTTCCGTACCCTTGGGGATCTGGGCCCAGCCATGGGGATGATAGGTACGTTGGTGGGTCTGGTGGCCATGTTGGCCAACATGAGTGACCCCAAGTCGATCGGGCCGGCGATGGCGGTGGCCTTGCTTACCACCCTATACGGTGCGATAGAGGCCAATATGTTGGCGATCCCGATTGCCGACAAGCTGGAGCTGCGCAGCGGAGAGGAGAAGCTCAGTCGTACCCTGATCCTTGATGCCATTATGGGGATTCAGGATGGCCAGAACCCGCGGGTGATCCAGTCCATGCTGCAAAACTATCTGAACCAGTCCAAACGTAATACCGGCACCGAATAGGGGGCGTTATGTCTGATTGCAAGTGCCCGCCACCAGGGCTCCCTGGTTACATGGGAACCTTTGCCGACCTGATGTCGCTGCTGATGTGCTTCTTCGTGCTGTTGCTCTCCTTTGCCGAGATGGATGTACAGAAGTTCAAGCAGATAGCCGGTTCCATGGACAAGGCATTCGGGGTACAGAACATCCTTGAGGTGAAAGATATTCCCAAGGGGACCTCGGTGATTGCCCAGGAGTTCAGGCCCGGTCGCCCTGAGCCCACGCCAATTGATACCGTGATGCAGCAGACCATCGATCTGACCCAGACCGAACTGGAGTTTCTGCCCGGCGAGTCGGATCAGGCAGGTGGTCAGGACAAGAGTGATGGCAAACAGACGGGGGGCGATACCGCGCAGGATGCGAAGAAGGCGCAAGAACAGTCCAATACCCTGGCCAAAGCCCTCGCCGAGCAGATGAAAGATCAGATCCAGGATGGCGCCATCGAAATTGAGGCGCTGGGCCAGCAGATCATCATCCGGATCAGGGAAAAAGCGTCTTTCCCGGCCGGTTCGGCGTTTCTGCAGCCCCAGTTCTGGCCGGTCATTCGCAAGGTAGCGACCCTGCTCAAGGATGTGCCGGGTGAAATCACCATCTCTGGTCACACCGACAACGTGGCGACTGAAGATGAGCTGTTCCAGTCGAACTGGGAGCTGTCGTCGCAACGGGCGGTGGCGGTGGCGCACCAGATGCTGAAGGTCCCCGGTTTTGATCAGGGGCGACTGGTGGTGCAGGGGATGGCGGACTCCCAGCCATTGGTGCCCAATACCACCCCGGAAAATCGTCGGATGAACCGGCGGGTGGAGATCGCCATCATGCAGGGCAAACCGACCGTTTCGGCCCCCATTTCCGTACCGGAAGGGAAGTAAGCGAGGGGAATGCCGATGACGCAAGTGGGATCTGCATCAGGGGGCTGACGTGGATTTTGTGTTGGCTTCATATTAAGATGCCTCATCCGAACCGATTGCTGCGGCCTCCTTGCAGATGGCCGCAGTTTCTATTTTCAAGCAACCCAGGTTTCGACTATGAATCATACTCCGATGACTGTTCGCGGCGCTGAGAAGCTGCGCGAAGAGCTCGATTATCTCAAGACCGAGCTTCGTCCCCAGATTATCGAAGCGATTGCCGATGCCCGTGAGCACGGCGATCTGAAGGAAAACGCCGAATACCATGCCGCTCGCGAGCAGCAGGGGTTCTGTGAAGGCCGCATTCAGGAGATTGAAGCCAAGCTCTCCAATGCCCAGGTGATCGACGTCACCAAGATGACCAACAACGGCCGCGTTATTTTTGGCGCGACTGTGACTTTGCTCAAGAGCGAGACAGAGGAAGAGGTGGTTTACCGCATCGTGGGTGATGATGAGGCTGATATCAAACAGAACCTCATCTCTGTCAACTCCCCCATTGCCCGCGCCCTGATTGGCAAGGAAGTGGACGATGTTGCAATCGTCAAGACCCCTGCTGGCGATGTGGAATACGAAGTGCTGGAAGTCGCTTATATCTAAGCGAATGCTACAGATGATGAAACAGGGGGGCTGGCGCTCCCCTGTTTGTCTTTATCTATGTGATTATTGATAAAAATCAGGACAGATACGCCTCGGTAAAGGCGTCCTGATGGCGCTGAAACAACCAGTGGCGCAGCCGTTCGATGTTGTTCTCGCTCATCTGAAAGCTCAGTGCCCAGGTGGCATGGTCGGCATTGGCTTTGATGCGCCTTACCAGTCGTCCCTGCAGTGGAAGAGGGTCCTCTTGCTCGATGCAGAGCTCGCCGTTGATGGGGGTATCGGCCACCATGTCGGTTGGCAAATTTTCCACGATGAGGCCGTTGAGGGAGAGGCTGAGTACCTGAAACAGGCCCAGCTCGCTGCAAAGTTTGGCTTTTTGGGTGAGACGCCAGGCACGCGGTTGCGCAAATCCCAGCTCCCTGATGACCGGTGCAGATAAGCGGGGCTCGACGAAGCCATCTTCCCCTTGGGTAAAGCTCAGGGGAAAACGCAGCTGATGGCCAGCGAAGCGGGCTTCGAGTACAAGGTGTTCGGCTTTTTGCAGCAAGCCAAGCATGGGGGCATCGAGGTGACCACTCAGAACATGGGTGTCCTGATTGCTCCCCAAGTCCCGCAGCATGGCCAGCTCATCGTCGGTCAGAATAGGATGGTGAGCCATAATGCGTGTCCGGAAGTATTCATCGCAGGTTAAGGGCTTTGCGACTACTTTGGCAAGCGACTCGGGAAGATGTGGAATAAGGAAAGAGCGATGCTCTTTCCTTTTACTTGCGGGGCAGCTGGATTTTGGGTTCGTTGGCTTGACGATAGATGGTCAGCACATGGCCCATGCTTTGCACCTTGATTGAACCGGTTTCACGGACGATAGCATCCATAACCAGTTGTTTCATTTCGCGATCTTCAGAGGCAACCTTAACCTTGATCAGCTCGTGATGGTTCAGTGCCAGATCGATCTCGGCCAGTACACCTTCGGTCAGACCATGCTGACCCAGCAGGACGACAGGCTTGAGGCTATGGGCAAGGCCCTTGAGGTACTGTTTCTGTTTATTGTTGAGAATCATCGCAATTTCTTCATAAGTCAGGGTTGAAAGGGGCGTATTCTACCCCCACTTAGCCCTTAATACTAATAACCCTTGTGGTTTTTTAAAGTCGATTATCATGACCCAGAAAAAACGTTCCCCCAGTTCAACTCGCTGGTTAAAAGAACATTTCGACGATCAATACGTCAAAAAAGCCCAGAAAATGGGCCTGCGTTCTCGTGCTGTTTTCAAGATTGACGAGATCCAGGGCAAGGATCGCTTGCTGAAACATGGCATGACCGTAGTGGATTTGGGTGCTGCCCCCGGTGGTTGGTCTCAGTTCGCGGTTGAACAGGTTGGTGATTCGGGTCGCGTCATCGCATGTGATATTTTGCCGATGGATCCCATTGCCGGTGTCGATTTCCTGCAAGGGGACTTTCGGGAGGAAACTGTACTCGGCGCCTTGCTGGAACGAGTGGGTCCCGACAAGGTCGATGTCGTGATGTCTGATATGGCGCCCAACATGAGCGGTACCCAGCAGGTGGATCAGGCTCGCGCCATGTATCTGGTCGAGCTGGCGCTGGACATGTGCAATCAGGTATTGCGTAGTGACGGCAGTTTCGTAGTGAAGGTGTTTCAGGGAGAGGGCTTTGATGCCTATCTCAATGAAATTCGTAAACTTTTCTCCGCTGTCAAAATTCGTAAACCAGACTCATCCCGCGCCAGATCACGGGAAGTCTACATTGTGGCTACCGGTTTTAAACTGTAGTACCCTAACCTTCATCGTTAACTGTCAGTCTGCGAGGTTACTGATTTGAGTGACATGGCGAAAAACTTAATCCTGTGGCTGGTCATCGCCGTCGTTTTGATGTCGGTGTTCAATAGCTTCAGCCCCAGCGATACCACCAGTCGCCAGCTGGACTATTCCAGCTTCGTTAAAGAGGTGACCCAAGAGCAGATCCGTGAAGTGCGGATGGACGGTAAGGTCATTAATGGCGTCAAGCGTACTGGTGAACGATTCACCACCATCATCCCGGCGCCGGATCCCCAGCTGCTCAACGACATGCTCAATCACAATGTCAAAGTGATGGGCGAGAAGCCGGAAGAGCCGTCTCTGTTGACCTCTATCTTCATCTCCTGGTTCCCGATGCTGCTGCTGATCGGTGTCTGGGTCTTCTTCATGCGTCAGATGCAGGGCGGCGGTGGCAAAGGTGCCATGTCGTTCGGCAAGAGCAAGGCTCGCCTGATGAGCGAAGATCAGATCAAGACCACCTTTGCTGATGTTGCAGGTTGCGATGAAGCCAAGGAAGAGGTGAAGGAGCTGGTCGACTATCTGCGCGACCCGAGCAAATTCCAGAAACTGGGTGGCAAGATCCCGACCGGTGTGCTGCTGGTTGGTCCTCCCGGTACAGGTAAGACTTTGCTGGCCAAGGCCATTGCGGGCGAGGCCAAGGTGCCTTTCTTCACCATCTCTGGTTCCGATTTCGTGGAGATGTTCGTCGGTGTCGGTGCCTCCCGGGTGCGTGACATGTTCGAACAGGCCAAGAAATCTTCCCCCTGCATCATCTTCATCGATGAAATTGATGCGGTCGGTCGCCAGCGTGGCGCCGGTCTGGGTGGTGGTCATGATGAACGTGAGCAGACCCTTAACCAGATGCTGGTCGAGATGGATGGCTTTGAAGGCAATGAAGGCATCATCGTCATCGCAGCCACCAACCGTCCTGACGTACTGGATCCGGCACTGCTGCGTCCGGGCCGTTTCGACCGTCAGGTTGTGGTCGGTCTGCCGGATGTCCGTGGTCGCGAACAGATCCTGAAAGTGCACATGCGCAAAGTTCCGTTGGCGGATGACGTCAATCCGGCACTGATTGCCCGTGGTACCCCCGGTTTCTCCGGTGCGGATTTGGCCAACCTGGTCAACGAAGCAGCCCTCTTCTCTGCCCGTGAGAGCCGCCGAGTGGTCTCCATGGCTGAGTTCGAGAAGGCTAAGGACAAGATCATGATGGGTGCGGAACGCCGCTCCATGGTGATGAAAGAGTCCGAGAAAGAGATGACTGCGTATCACGAAGCTGGCCACGCCATCATTGGTCGTCTGGTGCCGGATCATGACCCGGTTTACAAGGTCTCCATCATTCCGCGCGGTCGTGCGCTGGGTGTGACCATGTATCTGCCGGAGCAGGATCGCTGGAGCCACTCCAAGCAGCATCTGGAGTCAATGATCTCCAGTCTGTATGGCGGTCGTCTGGCAGAAGAGCTGATCTATGGTGCCGAGAAGGTATCGACCGGAGCGTCCAACGATATCGAGCGGGCGACCGACATTGCACGCAAGATGGTGACCCAGTGGGGTATGTCCGAGCGTCTCGGCCCGATGCTCTACGCGGAAGAAGATGGCGAGGTTTTCCTCGGTCGCAGCATGGCCAAGGCCAAGCACATGTCCGACGATACCGCTCGCGTTATCGATGCCGAAGTCAAGCAGGTCATCGACCGCAACTATGCCCGTTCCAAGCAGATCCTGCTGGATAACATGGACGTGTTGCACAGCATGAAAGATGCGCTGATGAAGTACGAAACCATCGACGCCAAACAGATCGATGATCTGATGGCGCGTCGCGAGGTACGTGCTCCGAGCAACTGGCATGACGAACACGGTGATACCCCGCAAGGCGGTTCCACCGTGGCTGCCGAGGCCAAGCCTGCCGATGAGGCTGCACCGGTGGCGGATGTCACTATCGACAAAGCCAACGACGCTCCGGCCAAATAATTGTGACTCTCCAAACCCCGGGCTTGCCCGGGGTTTTTCTTTATCAGATGGACGTGAAAATGCAGTTAACCAGCAAGGGGCTCAGCCTCTCCCTCGATCGTCCCCATGTTATGGGGATCCTCAATGTGACGCCCGACTCCTTCTCTGATGGCGGTAATTTCAACCAGTTTGAACGGGCAATGGCCCATGCGCGCCAGATGGTCTCTGACGGTGCGACCATCATCGACATCGGTGGCGAGTCAACTCGCCCTGGTGCGCCCGATGTGAGCGAGCAGGAGGAGCTGGACAGGGTCATTCCTGTCGTGGAGCAGATGGCCCGTGAGTTGGATGTGATGATCTCCCTCGATACCTCCAAAGCGGCTGTGATGCGGGAGGGTTGCAAGGCGGGAGCCCATCTGATCAACGATGTGCGGGCACTGCAAGCACCTGGAGCACTGCAAGCCGCGGCCGAAGCGCGGGTTCCGGTCTGTCTGATGCATATGCAGGGGCAGCCGAGAACCATGCAGGTCGAGCCCCACTATGACGATCTGGTCGGGGAGGTTCGCGCCTTTTTTGATGAGCGTATTGCGGCTTGTCTGGCGGTCGGGATCCGTCGTGAAGAGCTGTTGCTGGATCCGGGATATGGCTTTGGCAAAACCCTTGCACACAACTATCAGCTGTTGGCGGCTCAAAAGGAACTGCTTGATTATGGCTTGCCGCTATTGGTGGGGATGTCGCGAAAGTCTATGATAGGCAACTTGCTGGGCCGTCCGGTGGATGAGCGTCTGGCGGGCAGTCTGGCATGCGCCCTTATCGGCATGCAGCATGGGGCCCGCATCATCAGGGTACACGATGTAAGGGAGACCATCGACGCATTGCGCGTCGGTTGGCTGGCAATGACGGGACAAGATTTTATTTCCAGATAATAAAGAGAACAGACAATGGCAAGAAAGTATTTCGGTACCGATGGTGTGCGCGGCAAGGTTGGTGAATACCCGATCACCCCTGATTTTGTAATGAAATTGGGTTGGGCTGCCGGCAAAGTGCTCTCCAAGAAGGGCACCAAAAAGGTGCTGATTGGAAAAGATACCCGCATTTCCGGTTACATGCTGGAATCCGCGCTGGAAGCGGGGCTCTCCGCGGCAGGCCTTAAAGCCATTCTGATGGGGCCCATGCCAACACCGGCGGTTGCCTACCTGACTCGCACTTTCCGTGCCGAAGCTGGCATCGTCATCAGCGCTTCCCACAACCCCTTCTATGACAACGGCATCAAGTTCTTCTCCGCAGATGGCACCAAGCTGCCTGATTATGTCGAGCTGGCTATCGAAGCCGAGCTGGATCACGAGCTCAAGTGTGTCGAGTCTGCCGAACTTGGCAAAGCGGTGCGCATTGATGATGCTGCCGGTCGCTATATCGAATTTTGCAAGAGCACCTTCCCCTCCCACATGAATCTGGATGGGGTGAAAATGGTGGTCGACTGTGGCCACGGCGCCACTTACCACATTGCGCCGTCGGTTTTCCGCGAGCTGGGTGCTGAAGTGATCACCATGGGCTGTGCCCCGGATGGTCTCAACATCAACGATGGTGTCGGTTCGACTGCGCCTGACGCACTGGTTGCCAAGGTGCTGGAGTGCAAGGCCGATCTGGGGGTTGCCTTTGATGGCGATGGTGACCGTCTGATCATGGTTGACCATACCGGTTATCTTATCGACGGTGACGAAGTGCTCTATATCATCGCGCGCGATGCCCTGCGCAATGGTCGCCTCAAAGGCGGTGTCGTCGGCACCCTGATGGCCAACATGGGTCTGGAGCTGGCGCTGCAAACCCTGGGCATTCCGTTTGCCCGTGCCAAGGTGGGTGACCGCTATGTGCTGGAGATGATGGAAGAGAAGGGCTGGCGTATCGGTGGCGAGAACTCCGGCCACATCATCTGCCTGGATCAGACCACTACGGGTGATGGCATCGTAGCCGCCTTGCAGGTGCTTACCGCCATGCGCAGCGCCGAGATGCCGCTTGCCAAGCTGCGCTCTGGCATGAGCAAGTTCCCGCAGGTGCTGGTGAATGTTCGCTTTGCCGAAGGCAAGGATCCGCTGGCCGCTGATGCTGTCATGGCTGAGGTTGCCAAGGTGGAACAGGAGCTGGCTGGTCGTGGTCGCGTACTGTTGCGTAAATCAGGTACCGAACCGCTGATCCGGGTCATGGTCGAAGGGGAGCATGAACAGCAAGTGCGTGACATGGCTCAGCGCATCGCCAAGCAGGTTGAATCGGCGTTTTAATGAACAACCAGGGCTGCTTTTTAGCTGCCCTGGTTGTATCTTGTTCAAACGATTCAAAAATTTAAAAATAGCACTTGTCAGCTGAGCATCCTCTGGATATTATCAGCCCCGCTTTCGCAAGGGAGTTGCCGATGGGACATCGCAAGCCGTTTGTAGCAGCCAACTGGAAGTTGCACGGTAGTAAGTCGCAGTTAGAGCAGTTTACGAGTCAGTGTCTAAGCGGCGTTGACGGAAAAGTAGATGTGGTTCTCTGTCCTTCCCATGTGCATCTCGACTTTAGTGCTTCACTGCTCAATGAGCAGAAGGTAATAAAGTTGGGGGCTCAGAATGTGAGTCAGCACGCTACTGGCGCTTACACTGGAGAAATCTCGTGTCAGATGCTCGTTGAGGCAGGGTGTCGTTACGTATTGGTAGGGCACTCCGAGCGCAGGCGTCTCCTTGGTGAGACCAGCTTTATCGTCGCAGAGAAGTTTGCGGCAGCCAGAGCGGCAGGCTTGATTCCCATCCTCTGTTTAGGTGAATCAGGTGCGGCTAGGCAGGCGAGAAGAGCCTTAGAGGTGATCGCTGAAGAGCTGGATATCGTCATAGAGAAAAATGGCGCGATGGCTTTCGATAATGCTATCATCGCCTACGAGCCGATTTGGGCTGTAGGTACAGGTAAATGCGCCACACCCGAGCAGGCACAAGAGGTTCATTCCTTTATACGTGGTCGCTTGGCGGAGGATACTCCGGTAATAGGTGAGAAAGTTAGAATCATCTATGGTGGGAGCGTAACGCCGAGCAACGCGAGAGACTTGTTTGCACAGCCCGACATTGATGGCGGACTGATTGGCGGAGCAAGCCTCGATAGCGATGCGTTTTTAGGAATTATTGAAGCGGCAAAGGGTGCAAGTTAAATGTACGAGATTCTTTTAGTCGTTTATCTGCTGGTTTCACTGGCTCTGATTGGTCTGGTGATGATTCAGCAAGGTAAAGGGGCTGATATGGGCGCCTCCTTCGGCGCAGGGGCATCGAACACAGTATTCGGCTCCGGTGGTTCAGGCAGTTTCCTGACCCGAACAACAGCAATTTTGGCTACTCTGTTTTTCGTTATCAGCTTGGTGCTCGGATCTATGTCAAGCAACAAGGTCAAGCAGGGTAGTGAGTGGGAAAATCTGCAACAAACCCAACAGGTTGAGCAGACCAAAGCGCCAGTGAAGAAAGATACTGACGTTCCCGAGTAAGAGTTTTGCCGTGGTGGTGGAATTGGTAGACACGCTATCTTGAGGGGGTAGTGCTCTAGGGTGTGCGGGTTCGAGTCCCGCCCACGGCACCAATTAAGCAGTGAACTCGGGAAACCGAGTGTATTATAGCCAGTCAGTCTTGTATCGAGAGAGTGAAGTGGCTATAATCTCGCACGATTTCGGACGCGGGGTGGAGCAGCATGGTAGCTCGTCGGGCTCATAACCCGAAGGTCGTCGGTTCAAATCCGGCCCCCGCAACCAAATTTCACGCATTTCCTACGCTCAGGAAGGCGGTCGCTGCGAGGCGACAATCAGGGTAAAGCGCCAAGCCCCGATTTGACATCGGGGCTTTTTGTTATGTGCAATTTACTCTGAATCGATATCTATCTGGGCTTTATGCCCTTTTTTTGTTTTTCGGAGGGTGACTTTGGCTACGTTGGAACAACGTTTGACCGATCTGCTCGAGGCTCCGGTCGTTGCCTTGGGTTTTGAACTTTGGGGTATTGAGTTTATCCGTGCGGGTAAACACTCCACCTTGCGTGTCTATATCGACGGCGAGCAGGGTGTGACTGTCGAGAACTGTGCTGAGGTCAGCCATCAGGTTGGCGCCATCATGGACGTCGAAGATCCCATCACCGAGGAGTACTACCTCGAGGTGTCCTCCCCAGGCCTGGATCGTCCCCTGTTCAAGGTTGCCCATTTCGAAAAATACGTTGGCCAAGAGGTGGCGGTAACGCTTCGGATGGCAACAAACAACCGCCGCAAGTTCAAAGGCGTAATCAAAGCTGTGCAAGGCGACATGATCACCCTGACAGTAGATGGTAAGGACGACGTGTTGGCTTTCACCAATATCCAAAAAGCGAACATAGTGCCGAACTTTGGTTAACGAGGCTATCGGATATGAATAAAGAGATTTTGCTGGTCGTTGACGCAGTATCCAACGAGAAAGCGGTACCCCGCGAGAAGATCTTCCAGGCTCTGGAAACCGCGCTGGCGACTGCGACCAAGAAGAAATATGAAGGCGAGATTGAAGTTCGGGTCGAAATCGATCGCAAGACCGGTGACTACGACACTTATCGCCGCTGGGTAGTCATTGCGGATCAAGCCGCGATGGAGAACCCCTATGCTGAAATCACCCTGGAAGCGGCACAAATTGATCAGCCGGAAATCCAGATCGGTGAGTATGTTGAAGACCAGATCGACTCTGTGACCTTCGACCGTATCACTACCCAGACCGCCAAGCAGGTTATCGTGCAGAAAGTGCGCGAAGCCGAGCGTTCACAAGTAGTTGATCAGTTTAAAGATAAAGAAGGCACCATCATCAGTGGTGTGGTCAAGAAGAGCAACCGCGACAACGTCATCCTGGATCTGGGCAGCAATGCTGAAGCCGTGATCTTCCGTGATGACATGCTGCCGCGTGAAACCTTCCGCCCTGGCGACCGTGTCCGTGGCCTGCTCTACGCAGTACGCCCGGAAGCCCGTGGTTCCCAGCTGTTTGTCAGCCGTTCCAGCCCGGACTTCCTGAAAGAGCTGTTCCGTATCGAAGTACCGGAGATCGGTGAAGAGATGATCGAAATCATGGGCGCTGCCCGTGATCCGGGTTCCCGCGCCAAGATCGCGGTGAAGACCAATGATCGTCGTATCGACCCGATCGGTGCCTGTATCGGTATGCGCGGTGCCCGTGTGCAAGCTGTCTCCGCCGAGCTGAGCGGTGAGCGTGCCGACATCGTGCTGTACGATGACAACCCGGCCCAGTACGTGATCAATGCCATGGCACCTGCCGATGTGGCCTCCATCATCGTTGATGAAGACAACCACACCATGGATATCGCCGTGGAAGCTGCCAACCTGGCGCAGGCCATCGGTCGCAATGGTCAGAACGTGCGTCTGGCCTCCCAGCTGACCGGTTGGGAGCTGAACGTGATGACCGTTGAGGACATGCGTGCCAAGCACCAGGCCGAAAACGACCGCATCATGAACCTGTTCACCAGCACCCTGGATATCGATGACGATTTCGCCGGTCTGCTGATGGAAGAGGGCTTCTCTACCCTGGAAGAGATCGCCTTTGTACCGGTCAACGAGCTGCTGGCTATCGACGGTCTGGATGAAGACATGGTCGAAGAGCTGCGCAAGCGCGCCAAAGATGCCCTGACTACCAAGGCACTGGCCAAAGAAGAGTCTTTCGATGGCGTTGAGCCGTCCGAAGAGCTGCTCAATCTGAACGGTCTGAGCCGCGAACTGGCTTACGCTCTGGCGGGCCGTGGCGTGGGCACCCTGGAAGATTTGGCTGAGCAAGGTATCGATGACCTTGCTGATATTGAAGGGCTGACTGCCGAGAAGGCAGGTGAGCTCATTATGGCTGCTCGCAATATCTGTTGGTTCGGAGAAGAGCAGTCCGAGTAAGATCAAACGGAGGAAAATGAATGGCAGAAGTATCAGTCAAACAACTTGCCACTGACATCGACACACCGGTTGATCGTCTTCTCCAGCAGTTTGTCGATGCCGGTATCAGCAAGAGCAAGGCCGACGACATGGTCAGCGAGTCTGAGAAACAGGCTCTGCTGGCACACCTGAAGAAACAGCATGGAGGTGACGAGTTCGCCGCTCCTGCCCGCATGACCTTGCAGCGCAAGACCAAGAGCACCATCAGTGTTCAGGGGACTGGCGGCAAGAACAAGGAAGTGCAGGTAGAAGTGCGCAAGTCTCGCACCTATGTAAGACGCTCGGCGCTGGAAGATGAACAGCGTCAGGCGGAAGCCGAGGAAACAGCGCGTTTGGAAGCAGAAGAAAAAGCTCGTCGCGAGGCCGAAGAGAAGGCCCGTCTCGAAGCTGAAGAGAAGGCTCGCCGTGAGGCTGAGCAAGCTCGTCGTGAAGCTGAGGAAAAGGCGCGGATCGAGGCACAATCAAAGGCTCGACAGGCTTCACAGCCCGCCAAAGCAGCCAGTAGCACAGCTCAGCAAGAGGCAGAAAAGATGGCCAAGCGCGAAGCAGAAGAACTGAAGCGCCAACAGGAACAAACAGCTTTGAAAAAAGCTGAAGAACTCGCCGCGAAGAAAGCCGAAGAGGCTCGTCTCATGGCGGAACAGAACGCAGCCCGCTGGGCTGAAGAAGAGGCCGCTCGCGCCAAAGAGAGCAGCGACTACCATCTGACCACCAACAAGCATGCGCAAGCCGCAGAAGACGAGTTGGATCGGAAAGAAGAGACCAGCCGCCGCACTGCCGCAGCAGCCAAGGCACCGAAGAAAGCCGGTCGTCGTGAAGATGATCGCGACTCTCGCAACCCGCGTGCCCGTAAAGGCAAGCGCGGCAAGGTCGCCATGCCGAACGCCATGAAGCACGGCTTCAACAAGCCGGCTGCCGTGGTGAACCGCGACGTCGTCATCGGCGAGACCATCACTGTGGCCGAGCTGGCCAACAAGATGGCCGTCAAGGGCGTTGAAGTCATCAAGGTGATGATGAAGATGGGTGCCATGGCCACCATCAACCAGGTGATCGATCAGGAGACCGCTCAGCTGGTCGCCGAGGAGATGGGTCACAAGGTTGTGCTGCGTCGTGAGAACGAGCTGGAAGAGGCGGTACTGTCCGATCGTGACGAGACCTCCGAAGCCAAGCCGCGCGCACCGGTCGTTACCATCATGGGTCACGTTGACCATGGTAAGACCTCGCTGCTCGACTACATTCGTAAAGCCAAGGTTGCTGCTGGCGAAGCCGGTGGTATTACCCAGCATATCGGTGCTTACCACGTCCAGACTGACAGTGGCATGATCACCTTCCTGGATACTCCGGGTCACGCGGCGTTTACCTCCATGCGTGCTCGTGGTGCCAAGGCGACCGATATCGTTGTTCTGGTTGTTGCAGCTGACGACGGCGTGATGCCGCAAACCATCGAAGCTATCCAGCACGCCAAGGCGGCCGGTGTGCCGCTGGTTGTTGCGGTCAACAAGATCGACAAGCCGGAAGCGGATCCGGATCGCGTCAAGACCGAACTGGCCCGTTACAACGTCATGTCCGAAGATTGGGGTGGAGACTGCCAGTTCGTGCACGTATCAGCCAAGTCTGGCGAAGGCATCGACGACCTGCTGGAAGCCATCCTGATCCAGGCTGAAGTACTGGAGCTGAAAGCGGTGGTTGACGGCATGGCCAACGGCGTCGTGATCGAATCCTTCCTGGATAAAGGTCGTGGTCCGGTTGCTACCGTACTGGTACAAGAAGGTACTCTGCGTCAGGGAGACATCGTTCTGTGTGGTCTCGAGTACGGCCGTGTTCGCGCCATGCGTGACGAACTGGGTCGCGAGATCAAGGAAGCGGGTCCGTCCCTGCCGGTGGAAATCCTGGGTCTGTCCGGCGTTCCCTCTGCCGGTGACGAAGCCACCGTTGTCCGTGACGAGAAGAAAGCCCGTGAAGTGGCGCTCTATCGTCAGGGCAAGTTCCGCGAAGTCAAGCTGGCTCGCCAGCAGAAGGCCAAGCTGGAAAACATGTTCGCCAACATGACCGAGGGCGAAGTGTCCGAAGTGAACGTGGTGATCAAGGCTGACGTACAAGGTTCTGTGGAAGCGATCTGCGATGCGCTGGTCAAACTCTCCACCGACGAAGTGAAGGTGAAGATCGTGGGTTCCGGTGTAGGTGGTATCACCGAAACCGACGCGACCCTGGCTGCTGCTTCCAGCGCCATCCTGGTTGGTTTCAACGTCCGTGCCGACGCATCTGCGCGCAAGGTCATCGAATCCGAGAGCCTGGATCTGCGTTACTACTCCGTCATCTATGACCTGATCGACGAAGTGAAGCAGGCCATGAGCGGCAAGCTGGCCCCTGAGTATCGTCAGGAGATCATCGGTCTGGCTGAAGTGCGTAGCGTCTTCAAGTCTCCGAAGTTCGGCGCCGTTGCCGGCTGTATGGTTACCGAAGGTGTGGTCAAGCGTTCCAACCGTATCCGCGTTCTGCGTGACAACGTGGTTATCTATGAAGGCGAGCTGGAATCCCTGCGCCGCTTCAAGGATGACGTCAACGAAGTTCGCAACGGCTACGAGTGTGGTATCGCGGTCAAGAACTACAACGACGTGCGCGAAGGCGACCAGATCGAAGTTTACGAGACTGTTGAAATCCAACGGACTCTGTAAGCCGAGAGTTAGACAAAATAGGGGGCCGCGGCCCCCTTTTATCGCAGGATAGAATATGGCCAGAGAATTCAGCCGGACCCGTCGGGTCGGACAGCAGATCCAGCGTGAAATCGCGCTGATCCTGCAGCGCGAGGTGAAAGACCCGCGCATCGGCATGGTGACCGTTTCCGATGTGGAAGTGTCCCGTGACCTCAACTATGCCAAGATTTACGTCACCTTCTTGCAGCTGGAAAATGATGCCGAGCGCATCAAGGAAGGCTTGCAGGGTCTGACCGAAGCAGCCGGATATATCCGTAGTCTGCTGGGCAGTGCCATGCGTCTGCGCGTGGTGCCCGAGCTGCGTTTCTACTACGACCAGACCCTGGTCGAGGGGATGCGTCTCTCCAACCTGGTGACCAACACTGTGCGTGAAGACAAGCGTCGCATGGCCGAATCCGGCCGTGACGAAGAAGCTGAATCCGCACCGGATGACACGACTGAGGATAAAGCCTGAGATGACCCGAAGACGTCGTTTCAAGGGCCGTGATGTGCACGGCATTCTGCTGCTGGACAAGCCGACCGGCCTGACCTCCAACGATGTGTTGCAGAAGGTCAAGCGCATCTACAACGCCGCCAAGGCTGGTCACACTGGCGCACTGGATCCGCTGGCGACCGGCATGCTGCCGATCTGCCTCGGCGAGGCCACCAAGTTCTCCCAGTATCTGCTGGAAGCGGACAAGCGCTATGAGGTGACCGCCAAACTGGGCGAGCGCACCAACACCAGCGACTCCGACGGTGAGGTGGTCTCCACCCGTCCGGTGAACGTGGCTGTCGGTACCCTGATCGAGGCGCTGGACCAGTTCCGCGGCCCCATCATGCAGGTGCCCTCCATGTACTCCGCGCTCAAGCACAACGGCCGTCCGCTCTATGAATATGCCCGTGAAGGCATCGAGATCGAGCGAGAAGCCCGTCCCATCACCGTATTCGAGCTCAAACTGCTGAGCTTCGAAGGTGATGAAGTGCGCCTTGAAGTGCACTGCAGCAAAGGCACCTACATCCGCTCTCTGGTGGATGATCTGGGTGAAGTGCTGGGCTGTGGTGCCCACGTGACCCAGTTGCGTCGTACCCAGGTGGCCAGTTATCCGTACGAGCGGATGCTGACCCTGGAGCAACTCGAGTGCATCTTCGAGCAGGCCAAGGCCGAGAGCATCCCGCCGCGCGAGCAGCTGGATCCGCTGTTGCTGCCTATGGACACCGCCGTGGCAAGCTTGCCCGAGGTGAACATGCTGGCTGTTGTGGCTGCCTATGTGAATCAGGGCCAGGCCGTGCAGGTGGCGGGTGCGCCGCAAAGCGGTCAGGTTCGCATGACGGTCGGCCCGGAGCGCGAGTTCATCGGGGTTGGCGAGATTGATGATGATGGCCGCGTCGCTCCCAAGCGACTGGTGCGTTATCACGACGAGGAGTGATCCTCAGGCGGTATCAGCGCGTCTTTCCCGTTTCGCCTCTTTATCGTTGCGAAAAGGGGCGGGGACGATTATGATACCGCCCTCATTTCACGGCTGAATTAGAGATTGGCTGTGAACCTTTAAACACTCTACTGGAGTATTACCATGTCTCTAAATGCTGAGATCAAAGCTCAAATCGTTGCTGACAACGCTCGTTGCGCCAACGACACCGGTTCCCCCGAAGTGCAAGTTGCCCTGCTGACTGCCCAGATCAACCATCTGCAAGGTCACTTCAAAGAGCACTCCAAGGACCACCACGGTCGTCGCGGTCTGCTGCGCATGGTTTCCCAGCGTCGTAAGCTGCTGGACTACCTGAAGCGTAAAGATTCCGAGCGTTATGCTGCTCTGATCGCCAAGCTGGGTCTGCGTCGTTAATCGACCATCAGATTTCGCGAAAAAGGGGAACCGTCAGGTTCCCCTTTTTTATTGCTCTTCAAGCCGTTGCCTGCCTCACAGAATTCGCGTAGCCGCTTACCTTTTGCATCGAATCAAGTATACTTGTGCGCGAATTTAAAGAGCCAAATTGTAAAAAGGAAATTCACGTGAATCCTATTGTAAAGTCATTCCAGTACGGTCAACACACCGTCACTCTGGAAACCGGTGTGATGGCCCGTCAAGCCACTGCGGCCGTTATGGTCAGCATGGACGATACCTGCGTATTTGTGACCGTAGTCGGCAAGAAAGAGGCCGATCATGGCCGTGATTTCTTCCCGCTGACCGTCAACTACCAGGAGCGTGCCTATGCTGCTGGTCGTATCCCGGGTGGTTTCTTCCGTCGTGAAGGCCGTCCGAGCGAAGGCGAGACCCTCATCTCCCGTCTGATCGACCGTCCTATTCGTCCGCTGTTCCCGGAAGGCTTCCTCAATGAGGTTCAGGTCGTTGCGACCGTAATGTCCGTGAATCCGGCCGTATCCCCCGACATCGTTGCCATGATCGGTGCCTCTGCTGCACTGGCCATCTCCGGTATCCCGTTTGGCGGCCCGATCGGCGCTGCTCGCGTGGGTTACATGAACGGTCAGTATGTGCTGAACCCGACCACCACCGAACTGCCGCAGAGCGATCTGGATCTGGTGGTTGCCGGTACTGCCAACGCGGTACTGATGGTTGAGTCCGAAGCGGCCATCCTCTCCGAAGAGGTAATGCTGGGTGCCGTGGTATATGGTCACGAGCAGATGCAGACCGTGATCAATGCGATCAACGAGTTTGCCGCTGCCGTTGGCACCAAGCCGTGGGACTGGACTCCGCCTGCCGTCAACGAAGCGCTGAAAGCCAAGGTTGCCGAGCTGGCGAGCGCCGAACTGGGTGAAGCCTACCGTATCACCGAGAAGGCTGTTCGTTACGAAACCATCGCTGCCATCAAGGGGCGTGTGGTTGAACAAGTTATCGCATCCGGTGTGGAAGAAGATGCCAAGAAGATTGGCGAAGAGTTCCACAGCCTGGAAAGCCGCATCGTACGTGGTCGCGTAGTACGTGGTGAGCCGCGTATCGATGGTCGCGATCCGGAAATGATCCGCGCCCTGAGCGTAGGTACCGGTATTCTGCCCCGTGCCCACGGTTCTGCCCTGTTCACCCGTGGTGAAACTCAGGCCATCGTGGTCGCCACTCTGGGGACCGAGCGTGATGCCCAGAACATCGACGAGCTGACCGGCAACCGTGCCGATCGCTTCATGCTGCACTACAACTTCCCGCCATACTGTGTCGGTGAGACCGGCATGATGGGTAGCCCGAAGCGTCGTGAAATCGGTCACGGCCGTCTGGCCAAGCGCGGCGTTGCTGCCGTGATGCCGAGCGCCGCCGAGTTCCCGTACGTGGTGCGCGTGGTCTCTGAAATTACCGAATCCAACGGCTCCTCCTCCATGGCGTCTGTCTGTGGTTCCTCTCTGGCGCTGATGGATGCCGGTGTGCCGATCAAGGCCTCCGTTGCCGGTATCGCCATGGGTCTGGTGAAGGAAGAAGAAGGTTTCGTCGTGCTGTCCGACATCTTGGGTGACGAAGATCACCTGGGCGACATGGACTTCAAAGTAGCCGGTACCACCGAAGGTGTGACCGCGCTGCAGATGGACATCAAGATCGAAGGCATCACCAAAGAGATCATGGAGATTGCTCTGAAGCAAGCTCGTGGCGCTCGTCTGCACATCCTGAAAGTGATGGACGAAGCTATCCAGGCTCCGCGTGCCCAGATCTCCGATTTCGCACCGCGTATCCACACCATCAAGATCAATCCTGAGAAGATCAAGGACGTGATCGGTAAGGGTGGTTCCGTGATCCGTGCGCTGACCGAAGAGACCGGCACCAACATCGAGCTGGATGATGACGGTACTGTACGTATCTCCGCCGTGGCCAACGAAGCCGCCATGGAAGCGATCCGTCGCATCGAGGCTATCACCGCCGAGATCGAAGTGAACCGCATCTATGAAGGTAAAGTTGTTCGTCTGGCCGATTTCGGTGCATTCGTCAACATTCTGCCGGGCAAAGATGGTCTGGTACACATCTCCCAGATCACCGACGCTCGCGTACAGAACGTGGCTGACCACCTGACCATCGGTGACGTGGTCAAGGTGAAGGTACTGGAAGTGGACCGTCAGGGTCGCGTACGTCTCTCCATCAAGGAAGCGAACGCCCCGACCGAAGCAGCTGCACCTGCTGCTGACGCCGCTCCGGCCGCTGAAGAAGCGCCTGCTGCAGAGTAATCTACTCGCCTGATACCGGATTGGTTCCGGTTGATGTAAAAAGTCCGGCTCCCCAATGGGAGCCGGACTTTTTTATGGCAGGATCAGCGGTGGCTGGTTGACATCCGGCAGTGGTTGGCAGCTGCCATCCGGCAGACAAACCTTTCCTTGGCGACTCCCCATCTGGCGCACAAAGTTACCCCACTCGGTCAATAGCCACTGATTGGGAGCAAACAGCAGCGACTGTTGGGCCGAGGCATCAGCACCCTCTGCCGGAGCCGGTGTGAGCGTGATCTGCCAGCCGATCTCCTTGCAGGAGAAGGGCTGGTTGAGGGCAACCGGCTGGTTGTTTGCAAGGCAGACCAGCGCGGGGGAAACCGGCGCGGCACTGCCCGGCAACTGGCGGGCGGGGAGCAGGGTAAAAGGGGGCTTGCCCTGCATGGTGAGGCGCACTTGCAGCACATTGGCGCTGGCGCCCTGTTCGATAAGGTAGCGGGGGCCGCTCGCGTCATTGCCAGCGCAGGCCCACAGCGGCAGCAGCCACAGGGCAAACAGGGTGATATGACGACTCATAAGGGGGTTAGCGCTCCTGCTCGTAGCCCAGCAGATCGCCGGGCTGGCATTTGAGTTCACGGCAGATGGCCTCCAGAGTGGAGAAGCGCACCGCCTTGGCGTGGCCATTCTTGAGGATCGAGAGGTTGGCCTCGGTGATGTCGATGCGCTGGGCCAGCTCGCGGGCGGTCATTTTGCGCTCGGCCAGCAGGGCATCGAGGCGGATGATAATGGGCATACGTTCCTCACACCGTCAGTTGCTGTTCATCGGCCAACAGTTTGGCCTCGCGCATGACCAGCGCCAGCGCCAGTACGATCAGTCCCGCCAGCAGTACCCGAAAATCTGAGGTACTCAGCGCTATGGTACCGAGTACTTCCGGGCCTCTCATGGTGAGCACCGTATCCAGCAAGGGGGTCAGGATCAATTCGACCAGGAAGGTTGTACAGAGCAGCAGTCCGATCTGCCGATAGCGGCGGATCTGCTCGAAGGTGAAGAGCAGACCGGCGCGGTAGCCACGAAACAGCTGACGCAGTTGCCAGAGCATCATCATAAAGACCAGATCCGGCAACAGCTGCACCAGGGTGCCGAGCAGCCGAGTGGAGAAGTGAAGGGGATAGTCGGCAGGATTGATGCCGGGGCGGCTCAAGATGGTGTTGAGCTTTTCCTGCAGAAAATCGGCACCACCGAAGGGGGTCCACACCTCCAGCAAGGTGATCAAAGGGGTAGCCAGCAGTGCCAGCAGCAGCAGCCATTCGATCAGCATGCTCGAGCGTTCGAGTTTGTTGGAGGTCATCTCATTCCTCACTGTGATGGTTTTATCTGAAAGGTAAAGTTTATCGTTTATCAATATTCACACCATAATGTTTATTGTTTTGCGATATACAGTCAAGATAAAACTTATTGAAAAACGATAATTTCAATCTGTCCGAAGGGGATGACTTTTGGCTGCTGCCTCTCTAGACTGGCGAGGCTGTATACAAAAACTCAACATGGACAAGGAGTTATCGATGCACCAGGGATGGCTGCTGATCGGATTGTCGCTCACCTATCTGGGGCTGCTGTTTCTGATCGCCTTCGTGGCAGACAAGCACAAACGGCACCGTCTCAAGGGGCAACCGCTGCTCTACAGCCTGTCGCTGGCTGTCTACTGCACCTCCTGGACCTTCTTCGGCACCGTGGGGCAGGCGAGTGAATCCCCCTGGTCGCCGGTGCCCATCTACCTTGGCCCCATGCTGGTCTTTCTGTTTGGCTGGCGGCTGCTGGCCCGCCTTATTCTGGTGGCCAAGCGCGAGCACATCACCTCCATCGCCGACTTTATCGCCGCCCGTTACGGCAAATCCCAGCGGCTTGCCATGGTGATCGCCCTCATCGCCATCATGGGGATCCTCCCCTATCTGGTGTTGCAGCTCAAAGCCATCGTCACCGGGCTGGATCTGCTGATGGTCAACAGTGGCGGCATCAGCCCGACCAGCAACACCAGCGAGTTGGCGCTCGGGGTCACCCTGCTGCTGGCGCTGTTCAGCATCCTGTTCGGCACCCGCCATCTCGATGCCACCGAGCACCACAGGGGGATGGTGGTGGCCATCGCTTTCGAGTCGGTGGTCAAATTGCTGGCCTTTATCGCGGTGGGGGGCTTTGCCCTCTGGCTGATCCTGAGCAAACCGGGCGAGACTCACGAGCTGGTGACCCGCGACTTCTTTGCACAGGTGGTGGCGGTGAGCCCCGGCAACCTGTTGGAGCTTGCCATCTATACGGTGTTGGCGATGTGCGCCGTCATCTGCCTGCCGCGCCAGTTTCATGTGACTGTGGTGGAGAACAATCAGGGGCAGGATCTGCACTGGGCGCGCTGGATCTTCCCGCTCTACCTGTTCGTGATGGGGCTCTTTATCTGGCCGTTGGCGCTGGCGGGCAAGCAGTGGGTGGGGGCCGACATGGCCTCCGACACCTATGTGATCAGTTTGCCGATGGCCCTCGGGTTCGATGGCATGGCGATGCTGGCGTTTCTCGGCGGCACCTCGGCGGCTACCGGCATGGTGATCGTCTGCACCATAGCGCTGGCGATCATGGTGAGCAACGATCTGGTGCTGCCAGTGTTGCTGCGCCGCTTCTGGCGGCAGGGACGCGACGAGCGGCTGGTGCGGCTGCTGTTGCAGGTGCGCCGTGGCGCCATCCTGCTGATCTTGCTGGCGGCCTGGGGGCTCTACCTGTGGCTCGGCGATCTCACCAGCTTGTCGCGCATCGGCTATCTCTCCTTTGGCGCGGTGGCCCAGTTTGCGCCAGCCCTGCTGCTCGGCCTCTACTGGCGCCACGGCAATCGCAAGGGGGTCTATCTTGGGTTGAGCCTCGGAGTGAGCCTCTGGTTCGTCACCCTGCTGGTGGAGAGTGGCTTGCTGGCGGGCTCGCCCTTGGCCGAGCTGCTGGCGCCGCCGGACTGGCCCGCGTTTCGCGAGCTGAGTCTCGGGGCCTGGTGCATCTTCCTGAGCCTGCTCTTCAACCTGCTCGGTTATGTGGCCGGTTCTCTGCTGTCGCGCCCTGCAGTGAGCGAGCGGTTGCAGGCGGCCAACTTTGTCGGCAAGCCGAGCCGCGATACCGCCGCCCTCTATCAGGCGCGGGTCTCGGTCAAGGAGCTGGAGATGCTGGCGGCCCGCTTTGTCGGCTCAAGCCGGGTCAAGCGCGCCTTTGGCCGCTTCGCTGGTGAGCGGGGTGGCACCCTGGCGCCCCAGATGCAGGCCTCGGCCGAG
>NZ_JBFODV010000019.1:0-2043 GCF_040908495.1 Aeromonas sp. R1-1
AGAGTGGATGGAGCGGTTCCATGGCGTGGCGACGCACTACCTGAAGAACTACTTGGGTTGGCGCCGGATGCTGGAGCGTTACGGGAGGGGGGGGGGAATATCAAAGCCTGTTTGCATGAGGCGCTGGGGCGCCCCATGCAACACGTAATTGGGACATAGCCTTTTCTATTGGCGGCAGGCGGGAGTATGATCGCCGCCTTGCACCAAAGGGGAGCTCAAGTGGCCAATATTCTCGTGTTCGACTCCGGTATGGGTGGCCTGACCATCTACCGCGAGATCCGCCGCGTTCTGCCGGCACACAACTATTTCTACTGCTTCGACAACGCCAACTTCCCCTATGGTGAATTGAGTGAGCCCGCCCTGATTGCTGCCTGCACCCGCTTGGTGACCACCATGGTGGCCCGTCATCAGATCGATCTGGTGGTGATTGCCTGCAACACGGCCAGCACCATATCGCTGCCGGCCCTGCGCGAGGCTCTGGATATTCCCGTGGTGGGGGTGGTGCCAGCTATCAAGCCCGCCGCCGCGCAGACTCGCAACGGTTGTATTGGTCTGCTGGCCACACCGGGAACCGTCAGCCGCGACTATACCCACGAACTGATCGCCCAGTTTGCCCCCGGCAAGCGGGTGCTGCTCAAGGGCACCACCGAGCTGGTCATAGAAGCCGAACACAAGCTGGCGGGCCTGCCGGTCAATATGGCGCTGCTGCGCGAGGTATTGGTCGACTGGCTGGAAGGGGAAGAGCAGCCGGATACGCTGGTGCTTGGTTGCACTCACTTCCCGCTACTCAATGAAGAGATTGGGCAACTGATGCCGCAATGCCAGCTTATTGACTCGGGCAGTGCCGTTGCCAAACGGGTGGCCTGGTTGCTGAGCAATGGCGGGCACGCCGCCGTGCAGCCTGTACATATAGAAGAGGTGATTGCCAGGGCTTACTGTACCCGGCTGGATGGGGAGGCCCAAAAACTGACAGCCCCCTTGCAAGCATGGGGGCTGTCATCACTGGAAGAGGTGAGGTACTGACGAGCGGTTAGACGTCAGCTTCGCTACCTTCCCTTTCCTCTTTATCACGTTTGTCATTCGCTTCACGTACCTTGAGGGTGCGCTGCTGGTACTCTTTATCATTCAAAGCGGCAATCGCCTTGGCGGCATCGGCGGCGGGCATCTCCACGAAACCGAAACCTCTGCGCTTACCGGTTGCCTTGTCTTTCATCAACCGTACGGAAATGACCTGGCCCTGTTCGGCAAACAATTCGCGCACTGCAATCTCGTTGGCGCGATAGGGCAGGTTGCCTACATATAAGGTGCAAGTCTCCTGATTGGCGATCGACTCGGCGACATTGGCCGGGGTTCGCTTCAGGAACAGCGGTACCACGAAACCGCCGATGGCCAGACCTGCTGCAAAAATCACTTCCGCTTTCAAAGAGAACTGCAGGGCCTGGGCAACCAGGTAGCCAACCACTGCCAATACCAGAGCAAGGATTGCGGCCTGCATATATACGGGAAACTTGGATAAATTCATCTTAAAAGACCTTTTGTAAATGAAAGCAAAAAAGGTGCAACACTATATTCACCTCCATGGTAACCAGCTTTCCTGATTGGCGCTACCATGGACCACTCGGGAGAGGTTATCGGCTCCAGTATGGCATTCCCAGGGTCACTGAAGGCGACATAAATGACGCTAAAATGGGAGTGAAATAACCGGATTGTGGATAACATTGTATATATACACTGAATAAGCTGTTTCTAATTGAATAATTTGAAATTTTCGTGATTTTCTTCAAAAAAAGTCTTGTCATCGCAGCTCGGCTCCCTATAATGCGCCCCTACCAGCACGGCGGAACACGCCGAACTGATGAGCCAGCTTCCTTGTGAAGCCGGCGCCGAAAGAAAAGCGAAAACAATCGCTTGACTTTCGAAGTGAGAAGCGTAATATGCGCCTCCTCAGCGCGACAAGCGTGACGCTCTTTAACAATTTGAATCAAGCAATCTGTGTGGGCACTCACAGCATCGAGCATCAAAAACAATTTTTGATTTTCAATG
>NZ_JBFODV010000190.1:0-23040 GCF_040908495.1 Aeromonas sp. R1-1
GGTATCTGTCTCGGGGGATGCCAAGGGGGTGGGCTATCTGGAGATGACCGGCTACTGAGCCATTCAGATATTAGGAATATGAGTTTGTTTACCCGATATCTGAATGACTTTCTCTTACCACACCCAATAGATTGAAAATACAGGGATTTAATTCCCAGATAAAATAGCAGAAATCCACCGTACGCAAAGTGTCAGATCTTGCAGTTGATACTTTCACAGATAGCATTGAATATCTATCTAAAATATAAAATCTTTCATAAATTTAATTTCAGCAGTGCCCTTGATGACAATTTAATTCATCCATTCGGCCTCTTCGAAATTAAAAAGCAGCATCATTACTACAGATTATAGGGTGATAATATGGGAAGTTTAACTATAGTGAATGCCTTGGGTGTTGATGTAGAAATTATCGAAGCAAGCCCTTATCAATTCATGACCCTGACCATCAAGAATGGCCAGTCAGCAGTGGCAAACGTTGCAACCAACTTTGAACGATTCATATTAAAAATTAGAGTGCTGGGTAATATATACTTCTACGACCTTAATAAAGGTCATTGGTATGGTGGTGATGGTGACAATCACTACCCTAACCCCAGCAGCAAAGTAAATATCATTTTGACTGGCGATAGAGGAAGTTATATTGAGACCAGCTACAACTATGCTGCTGATAATACAACGACCATGTGTAAGTATGCATCAGATACCAAAGCATTGGATAAAATCTAATTCCTTTCCCTGATACATTTCAAGCTTGTGCCAATCTGTACAGATCAAGTTATCACCTGACACCGGCCTCAAACCGGTGTCTTTTTACGCTACTTTAATGCGCACTTCCTTCGGTATCAATTTCAGAACCCTCTTGAACATGCTGTAGAGGGTCTGACCCTCCATAATCCAACCCTGATGTGGCCGCAGCCAAGTAGCTATCCAGGACTGTCTGCATCTACTCTACCGACTCATACTAGGTCGTCCGCACTTTGATGCGAAAGTGTTCATTCAGCAGTGTGCGATGCAGTCGCTCGATAAAGCCCTCGAAGGGGAAGTGAGCCCGCTGAGGGCATCATGATAGAAATGCAGTGATATATTCGGGTCACGAACCCGGAATCATTGTGTGGATGAGTTTGATCATCGGGACTCCTTGGTGATAAGAGTCACAGGGTAACCACGAGCTCAGCCAGCCGGGCTGTAGTGGGCTCACACCCGGCTGTTGAGGCCCCAAACCAGACATTACCTCGCAGGCTCAAACCACCAAGACCGCATCAAATCGTCAGTTGACGCCGATTCAGCTAGGTTGGGCCGTTAAAAACGCCAGCGTACGGCGATTAAACTGCTCCGGCTGCTCCACATTACAGACATGGCCGCACTGTTCGATCACCGCCAGCGAGGAGCTGGCATCGCGGGCCACCTGTTCGCGCACTGGCGCCAGAAACATATGATCCTCCTCCCCCATCACATAGAGGGTGGGAATGGGCAGGGAGCGTTCGCGAAAATAACGCATCAGCGGGTTAACCTCGGTGGCGAGGCGGAACCAGCGTTTGAACTCTTTCTGGCAGAGCTTGCGGGCCTCGCGCACAAAGAGGTTGCGCGACTCCTGATGGTGCTGGCGCGGCATGATGATGAAGGCAAACAGCCGGTAGAGCCACATATAGGGCAGGAAGTGCTGGCCGAGTCGGCCCAGTTGCACCAGCACCCGCGAGCGGATATCGAGCCGCAGGATGGCGCCGCCCAGTACCATGCTCTTGACCCGCTCCGGGCAGAGCTCGGCCAGATGGCGAATAAGGATGGTGCCAAGGGAGATGCCGACAAAGTGGGCGCGGCGGATATCGAGATGATCGAGCAGCCGAACGATATCTTCGGTCACTTCCCGAAAGCTGTAGTGGCCCTTGACCACCTGTTGCAGCTGGTGAGACTGGCCGTGGCCGCGCAAGTCCAGCAGCAGCACGTTGAAGTGCTCGCGATAGGCGCGCAGCTGCTTGAACCAGATGGAGGAGCTGCCACCGGCGCCGTGGACAAACACCACCCAATCCCGCTCGGGACCCAGTTCGAAAGTCTTGTGATACAACATCCAATAGGCTCCCTTGGTGATGGGGGGTATACTCGGCTGCGCGCATATTAACAGAACAGGCCCGCCGATAGATATGCGCCTGACATGACCCGGATCACCCCTTGCGCGAGAACCCACCATGGATTTGACCCGTTTGCGCCACTTTCTGCTGACCCTGCCGGGCGCCACCGAAGATACCCCGTTTGGCCCGGAGATCCTGGTCTACCGCATCGCGGACAAGATGTTCGCGCTGGTGGATTGGCAGGCCGAGCCGCTCACCATCAACCTCAAATGCGAGCCCGAGCTGGCGTTGCTGCTGCGCGAGATCCACCCCGAGGTCAAACCGGGTTGGCATATGAACAAGCAACACTGGAACACAGTGACCCTGAACAGCACCTTGCCAGATGATCTGTGGCAGGGCTGGGTGCACCACTCCTATGAGCGGGTTGTCGCGGGTCTGCCCAAAGCCAAACGGCCACAGGCGCCGCGCCCCCTCTCCCCCACTGACGACCCAACCTTATGACGCCAGCACTTAGCCCAGCACTTTGTATTGTCCCCCTTGGCGAGGCACATATCCCCGCCCTCGTAACCCTGTTTGAGCAGGCGGTGCGACGCTGCGGCCCCGAGCACTACAGCGCCGAACAGGTGGAGCAGTGGGCCCTAGGTTCACAACATCCGGGCTTTGTCAGCCAGCTGCGCGAGCACCACGGCTGGGTAGCGGAGCAGGCAAATGTGCCCCTCGGGTTTGTCACCCTGAGCCCCGATGGCCACCTCAGTCTGCTCTATGTCAGCGCCGACCATCAGCGCCAGGGACTGGGCAATCTGCTGCTCACCACGGCGCTCGCGGGGGCCAGAGGGCTCGGTATGACCCTCATCACCACCGAGGCCAGCGCCTTCAGTTATGAGCTATTTTTACGACATGGCTTTACGTTGACCGGGCTGGAGTGCGTAGAGCGGGGCGGAGTCAGTTTTACGCGCCATCGCCTGCACTGCTGCTTGCCAAGCTAGGGCAAGCCACTAAAATACGCTTAATTTTCGTATTGTTACTGTATTGAGGCAGCAACCATGGTGGTAGAAAGTGAAGGCTATATCTCGCTGATCGAGTATCTGGTGGAGAGTTTGGGATTGTTTGAATCCCAACAGCAGAACGATGGTGAAGAGACCATCGAAGATCTCGTCAGTGGCCGTGTTGCCAGCAACCTGATGGCCATTTGCGAGCAAAACCCCCAGCTCGATCCCAAGGTGCGTTTCGCTATCATGCAGGAGGCCGACGCCGTGGTCGCCGATCTGGAAGAGGTGCTCTCCGCCGTCTGGCTGCGCGCCCCGACCCCGGAACAGAAAACCTTCCTCATCGAGTTTATCGATCTCATCAAGAACCTGTTCGACAGCGCCATCGGCTGATCTGCCGTCCGGTTTTCCCGCCCAACGCAAGATTTCAAAGCAGCAGATAAGGAAAAGGGCCGCCTTGGTGGGCAGCCCTGCTTGCTATCATTTTCAACCCGCCAGTGCGTTCATTCATCAGGCGGTTATCAAGGCAAGAAATGTGTCTGGACTTTGCATCCGATCCCTGGACGCTACCTAGTTAGTCCCGACTGGTCGCAATAAGTTCCCTCCTCCGACCATTTATTTTCACTTTTATTAAGAAATCGACTAGAAACCTGTTCAGCGGTTCAGGCTGGGTGGCAAACAGACTCCAATGCCACCCAATCCGCAGTAGCCATCCGGATTTTTCTCCAGATATTGCTGATGGTAATCCTCGGCGTAGTAGAAGGGCGCCAGCGGCAGAATGCGAGTGGTAATGGCACGGCTGTCACCGCTTGCTGCCATCGCCTGCTGGTAGGCCGCCATGCTCTGCTGGGCAATGATCTGCTGGCTCTCGTCGCCATAGAAGATCACCGAGCGATACTGGGTGCCAATGTCCCCGCCCTGACGCATCCCCTGCGCCGGATCGTGCTGCTCCCAGAACAGTCTGAGCAGATCGCCATAGCTGATCACCGCCGGATCAAACACCACCTGCACCGTCTCGGCATGACCGGTCAGGCCGCTGCACACCTCTTTGTAGGTGGGATTCTGGGTCACGCCGCCCTGGTAACCTGCCGCGGTGGAGTAGACGCCCGGCTGCTGCCAGAACAGGCGCTCCACGCCCCAGAAGCAACCCATGCCAAACCAGGCGATCTCCATGTTCTCGGGCCAGGGGCCCTGGGTCGGGTTACCATTCACCGCATGCTGCTGACCAATCACCATCGCTTCGCGTCGTCCCGGCAGGGCATCTGCCGGTGAAATAATCTGTTCCATGAATTCTGTCCTTGTATAAAACCCTGTGAAATCACACAGCTGACGAAAAGGAGCATCGAAGATAGCAGTTTATCGCGCCGGATCAACCGGCGGGCCCCTCCCCGCTCGCCCCAACGGCCATCTGCGCTTCCAACCATCCTTTCCCGACCCGCACGGCCAAGCCGCCCCTCGTAGACCAGAAACAGCCAGAATCAATATTTAGTCTTGATTTGTGAATTAATTTTCATATATTGAGCCAATCGCTGTTTTTTTATGGAAGAAATATCAAGTGCGTGAACGCGAACCCAGTCTGGTCAATGCCTTCCGGCAATCCACCCCCTATGTCAATGTGCATCGGGGTGCCACCTTTGTGCTGATGATGGGGGGAGAAGCCATCTGCCACCCCAACTTCGCCAATATCGTCAGCGATATCGCCCTGCTGCAGACACTGGGCATACGCCTGGTGCTGGTGTTTGGTTCACGTCCGCAAAACGATGAGGCGCTGGCCCGCGCCGGTATCGAGGCCCAGTATCACAAGCGGATCCGGGTCACCGATGACGAGAGCTTCACCATCATCAAGCAGGTGTGTGGCGGCCTGCAATACGACATCACAGCCCAGCTCTCCATGGGGCTCGCCAACACCCCGATGCAGGGGGCGCGGATCAGTGTGGTGAGCGGCAACTTCGTCACCGCACAGCCGCTCGGGGTAGATGATGGCATCGACTTTTGCCATAGCGGCCGGGTGCGCCGCATCGACGTGGAGGGGATCACCCGCCAGCTCGACCAGAAAAGTCTGGTGCTTATCTCCCCCATCGGCTGCTCGGTCACCGGCGAGAGCTTTAACCTGAGCTCGGAAGAGGTAGCCCGCCGGGTGGCGGTCGACCTCAAGGCGGACAAGCTTATCTGTTTCAGCAGCACCCAAGGGGTGATGGACAGACACGGCGAGGCTATCTCCGAGCTTTTCCCCGAACAGGCCGAAGAGCTGCTGGTGGAGCTGGAGCAGGCGGGAGAAGAGATGTCCGGCACCGCGCGCTACTTGCGCGCAGCCATTGCCTCCTGCCGGGGCGGCGTGCCCCGCTCCCATCTGGTCAGCTATCAGGATGATGGCGCCATGCTGCAGGAGCTGTTCAGCCGCGACGGCCTCGGCACCCAGATCGTGCGGGAAAGCGCCGAGCAGGCCCGCGCCGCCACCATCGAGGACATCGGTGGCATTCTGGATCTTATTCGCCCGCTGGAGGAGGAAGGTATTCTGGTGCGCCGCTCCCGCGAGCAGCTGGAGATGGAGATCGACAAGTTCACCATCATCGAGCGCGATGGCCTCATCATCGGCTGCGCGGCCCTCTACTGCTTTATGGAAGAGGCGATGGCGGAGATGGCCTGCGTCGCTATCCACCCCGACTATCGCAACTCCAACCGGGGAGATCAGCTGGTGGCCAAGGTAGCCGAGCGGGCCAAACGGCTTGGCATTCGCCGCCTGTTCGTGCTCACCACCCGCTCCATCCACTGGTTCCGGGAGCGGGGCTTCGATCCGCTGGAAGTGGAAGATCTGCCGGTGGCGCGCCAGCGTCTCTACAACTGGCAGCGCCGTTCCAAGGTTTTGTCAAAGACCATTGCCTAAGTCATTGATCCTGCGTTGAGTTAGCTGACAATTTGAACTTTTTCACAAACTCGATTGACAGTGCAATCCAACGCAGGTTATTTCTAAACGCACTCCACCGCCCTGGTGGAGCCAGAAGAGGAGCGCTGCCCAGGCAGCCCAAGGGAGGACGCCAGCGTCCGGTGAACTTGGGTCAGGGGGAGCAGCGCCGAGACGAGTGAGGAGACTGGTGACCTCAACGTCGGCTGCGGGGGCTGAATCCCCCGGGTTGTCATCGGTAGTGATCATCCCACACCGCGCCCTGTCAGGGGCGGTACGGGATGGGCTCTGCAGGTGGAGTGCTTCTGGCCGGGATAGCTTCGTTCATTCCTGCCATTTTCAGCCTCCTCCTCTCTTTTTTGCCCGATGGAACCGGAATCTTAAAATAAGACAGGAGTAAGCAATGAGCCCGATCAATGTCGCCAAGTTTGGCGGAACCAGTGTCGCCAACTTCCCGGCCATGAATCACTGCGCCGACATCGTGCTGGCCAATCCCGCCACCCGGGTGGTGGTACTGAGTGCCAGCGCCGGTGTCACCAACCTGCTGGTCACCCTGGCACAAGGGGAGCTGGACGAAGCGGGCCGCGACGAGCAGCTGGCCAAACTGGCCGGGATCCAGCAGGCCATTCTGGCCGATCTCGACAACCCCGTTGATGTGAGCGCCCTCATTCATGGCCAGCTGGACAAAATTCGCCTCATGGCCCAGCAAGCCCACCAGCATACCGATGCGGAGCTGGCCGATCGCCTCATCGCCTGCGGCGAATTGATGTCTACCCGCCTCTTTACCGAACTGCTGCGCCAGCGCGGCGTCAAGGCCCACTGGCAGGATGTGCGCCAGCTGATGCGCACCGACAGCCGCTTTGGCAAGGCCACCGTCGATCTGGCCACCACCCGCACTCTCTGCCAGCAGACGCTGGGCCCGCAGCTTGGCGACAGCCTGATCATCACCCAGGGCTTTATCGGTGCCGATGGCGATGGCCGCACCACCACGCTGGGGCGCGGCGGCTCTGACTACAGCGCAGCCCTGCTCGCCGAAGCGCTCGATGCCGCCAGTATCGAGATCTGGACCGATGTGCCCGGCATCTACACCACGGATCCGCGCCTCGTCACCCGCGCCCGCCCGATCCCCGAAATCAGCTTTGTCGAAGCAGCCGAGATGGCCACCTTCGGCGCCAAGGTGCTGCACCCCGCCACATTGCAACCGGCGGTGCGCCAGAATATTCCGGTGTTTGTCGGCTCCGCCAAGGATCCTGCCGCCGGTGGTACCTGGATCCGCGCCAGCACAGATTCAAGCCCGCTGTTTCGCGCCGTCGCCCTGCGCCGCCAGCAGGTGCTGGTGACCCTGCACAGCCTCAACATGTTCCACGCCTACGGCTTTTTGGCCGAGGTGTTCGGCATTCTGGCCCGTCACCGCATCTCGGTCGACCTCATCACTACCTCGGAAGTGAGCGTGTCACTGACGCTGGATCACACCGGCAGCCAGAGTAACGGCGAACCGATCCTGAGCGACAAGGTACAGACCGAGCTGGGGCAGCTCTGCAAGGTGGAGGTGGAAACCGGTCTGGCACTGGTGGCGCTCATCGGCAACCGGATGAGCGAAGTGAACGGGGTGGGCAGTCAGGTCTTTGACGCCCTGCGCGAGCACAACATCCGGATGATCTGCTACGGCGCCAGCGCCCACAACCTCTGCTTCCTGGTCAAGGAGAGCGAGGCGGGCAATATCGTCAACCGCCTCCATCAGGAGTTGCTGGACTGACCCTCACCTCGAGGCGAACCAGAACACGCAACAGGGCGCCAGCAAGGCGCCCTGTTCATTTGTACTCCGCAAAGATATTGGCTCAGGCAAGGCTGGTGGCTGGCAACTGACAGGCGACGGCTTCGCGGCGCAGCTGCTGCAAGCGGGCCAGCAGCCCGGTCTGGCCCAACTCAGTCTCCTGAGGCGAGAGATTGTCCACCAGCAGCGGATAGTGATCCGTCACCGCCTGCATCAACCAGTCGAGGCGACGCAGGGTGAGCGGGCCGCAGCTCTGGCCGCTCAGATCATCGGCCACATCGAGCCGGTGGCTGCGATACATGTCCCGCCACCAGTTGGCGGCGAGCGCCTCGTCACTTGCCAGCGCGGCGCTCCACTCCCCTTGCAGGGCGTGCAGGCGGGCCAGCACCGGGGCACTGGCCCCTTCGCGGATCAGGTGGTGGATCTCCCGTTTCACCCATTTCAGGCAAAGCTCGCGCCAGTAGCGAAATTGCGGCAGAGGATCGGCCTCATCGAGCCAGAGTCCGGAGAGGGTGCGGGTCTCCAGTCGCTCCGGCACATGAAACTGCGGGTCGACCAGACCATTGGAGTTGTATTCAAAGCGGGGATCGAAGGTCCACATATAGCCAAAGTCGAACACGCAGATCTGCTCGCCATCATCGAGCAGGTTGCCCGGACTCGGGTCCCAGTCAAACCAGCCCCAGCGGGCCAGCTCCCCCTGCACCTCCAGCATCTGGGCCAGATTGCGCTCGTTGAGCTGATGGACCGGCACACCCCGCAACCAGGGGGAGACCAGCACCCCGGCCCGCGCCGAGCCAAAGCTGGTGCAGACCACGTGGGAGAGGACAGTAGGGTGCAGCTCGCGCAGCGCCTCGATTTCGCGCCGCCGCTCCAGCTCGGTCAGAAAGGCTGTCTTGCCATCGAGGTTGGCCACCAGCGAATCCTGACGGCGCCGCTTGAGGCACCAGTGATGCCCCTCCACCTTGAGGTGAAACACCTCGGCGGTGAGACCGTGGCGATAGACCTTGACCACAGCCGGATGGCTATCCTTCAGCTTGACCAGTTGGGCCAGCGGCAGCGGGCAGTCGCGCTCGCGTCCGATCCGGATCTCTTCCTTGCTCTCCAGCATGCGCAGCAATCTGGCCTGACGTGCCATCACTTTGGGATTCATACATGTACCTCCAGTCGCTATCGAGAGACTAAACAGCAGATCCCTCCCAAGCCAGCGGCAAAACCCCATGATGACGCTTTCATCACATATTCCGAACAACCCCTCGATCGGGATCACAATTTGCAAGGTTGAGCTGTAACCAAATATTCATTAAGTGGTCATTAAATTGACAAGCTGAAACAAGGCCCGCACCATCGGGTCAAACTCTATGCGGATGAACGATCTCTCCCTCACTCGCTCAAAGGATGAGCTTATATGAATCGCCCCTCCTCAGGCCGCCCCCGCGTCCTGAGTCTGCCCTCTCTGCTGCTTGCCCTGCTGGGCGGATTGCTGCTGCTGACCCTGTTGTTGCCGCTGATCAATCCCGGTAGCTGGCTGGGCCGTGCCCAGCCGCTGGTGCTGGGCCCCGCCGACAATCCGCTGGCCACCCTCACCCGCCACGCCCTGCTCTATAAAAGCGACAGCCGCGGCCTCTATCTGGTGGTGCGCAGCCAGTGGCAACTGCGAGGGCCGCTGCAAGCGGGGGACAAGGTGCGAGTGGAGCTGCTCAACGACAAGGGGGAGCGGATCGACCAGCTCAGTCAAGCGGTGGATAAGCGTCAGGTGTGCCGCAATAACCGCTGCTCGCTGGATCTCAACAGTACCCTGCGCGCTCCGGACGATGCACTGGCCAGCCGCTATCAGCTGCGCATCGGTCTGCTGCTCAAGGATCGCCCCGAGAGCGGCGATTTCAGCCAGATCCTGCAAACCCTGCCGGAGCAGGGCTTCAACCTCACCTATCTGGTGGTGAGTCTGACGCTGGTGCTGGCCCTGAGCGCCGCCGTGCTCAAAACGGTGCTGCCAAAGCTGCGCCGCAGCCTGCGCTGGCGGATCATCGGCAGCCTGCTGCTCGGCAACCTCACCTTCGTGCTGCTGCACGGCTTCGTGGTGTTCAAGCTGGGGGAGTTTCTGCTCTGGTCAGGCTTTCGCCCAGAGCACTACTATCTGGCCTGGGGCAGCATGGTGCTGGGCTGGAGCCTCTGCGCGCTGGCGGGCTTCAACCTCTATATGGGGCTGGTCTTTACCGCGCTGTCAGGCATAGGTCTGCTCGCCAACTTTATGAAGATCGCCATCTACGGCGTGCCGCTCGGCGGGGATGATTTTGGCAACCTGCTGGCGCTGCTGCGGATCCTGCTCGACCAGCACCCCATCCTGCCCATCTTAACCGTGTTGCTGGCACTGTTTCTCTGCTGGCGCTTTGCCCTGTCACGCTGGGTGCTGCGCACAGCCGCTGCCACCGTCGCCTTCTTTGCCCTCTGCGTCTTTGCCACCCAGACCGGCAACAAGCTGCTGGGGGCCAACATTCGCTACGTGGATCGCGCGGTCAACTACCACAGGGACATCATCCGCTCCGGCCCCGGCCTCTATCTGTTCAATCTGGTGGACGAGATGCTGCAAAGCGGCAGCGTGTTTCGCTACCCCTTGCAGATCAACGAGCTGACCCCGCAGCTGAGCTATCCGCCCCAGGGCATTGCGCCGCGCTGGGATCTGGTGATCGTGCTGCAATATGAGTCGCTCTGGCTCGACTGGAAGAGGCGGATCTGCGCCCCGGCTCCCACCCTCTCCCTGCCCGCCAGCGTGCAGCAGTGGCAAAAAACCATCCACTCCCCCACCACCGGCGGCATGACGGTGCTGGCGGAGTTCGAGATGAACACCGGCCTGCCGGTGGGCTTGCTCAAGCAGGGGGTGGTGCCCTACTACTATCTCTCGCAGCAGGTGCCGGGACTGGCCCAGAGCGCCAGACAGAGCGGCTATAAGACCTTGTTTGCCCACCCCTACGTAGAGAAGTTCTGGGGGCGCGCCAAGGCGATCCCGGCGCTTGGCTATGAGGAGCGCTGGTTCGATACCCGCTTCACCACCCTTGAGCACAAGGGACTCTATATCTCCGATGATGCGCTGATCGACCACCTGCTAAAGCGCAGCGAACAGGATGACAAACCGCTGTTTGCCTATGCGGTCACCATGCAGGGGCACGGCCCCTTCGATGGCCCCCGCTATCAGGGGCAGGAGCGCAGCGGCGCCTGTCCGAACCAGAGCGAGAGCGACACCCAGCTGATCAACACCTACTACACAGGGGTGGTGGATGCCATGGCCTCGCTGGAGCGACTGCTCAAGACCCTCGACCAGTCGGGCAAGCGCTATCTGGTGGTGGCCTTTGGCGATCACCAGCCGTTTTTGATGTCTGCCGGCAAGGGGATTCACGGTGACAAGCCGGCGCGCGATGCCACCTACCAGATCCCCATGATGGCCTTCACCCGCGCCGATGACCCCCTCAATCTGGCGACCCAGTTTGCGCCGGTGCGCCAGCTCTACCAGATGGGTCAGGCCACCCGCCAGCTGCTGGCGGGGGATATCACCCCCATCGAAGAAAAACCCCTGCTCCATCCGGTGTTGGGCGAGGAGAAAGGGTTCGACCCATCAAGCCTGGTGCCGCAAATCCGCGCCAGCTTCCGGCCCGATGCCCTGCCCTGATCCCTCCCAACAAAAACAGACAAGGCCGCATCAGCGGCCTTGTTTTTTGACATTCATTTAGCACTCATTCTGCTCGCCACCAGGGCTGCAGTAGCGTGAGCTGCTGGCGGTCGAGATCGAGCGCCACCTCGATACCCAGCGGCAACGTCAGCATGGGGTGGGTATGGGCGCAGTCAAACTCCGCCAGAATGGGGAAGTTCGGCTCCACCACCACCTCCAGCAGGATATCGAGGGGGCGCTTGTCGCTACCCTGATCGTTGAACAACTCGTGCTTGCCGAGGATAAGCGCACCGATCCGCTCAAACACCCCGCACAGCTTGAGGTGAGCAAAGGAGCGCTCCAGCGTCTCGGCAGATTTCAGGCTGTCCTCCAGCAGCAGAATGTCGCCGTGCTCGATGACGGGCATATAGGGGGAGCCCCAGATCCCCGCCATGGTGTTGAGGTTGCCGCCGATCAGTCGCCCCTCAACCCGGCCTGAGCCCACCGAGATCAGCCGATTGGGCTGGCACTGCTTGGCCCGAGTCTGGTTCTCCCAGTCCAGCCGTTCATCGCTCCACTTTGCCGGGGTGGGCAGCGTGCAGGGGACGCCAGCTTCATCGGCCAATGCAATCTGTAAAAAACTGGCCAGCGTCTCATCCACCAGCGGCGGCAACTCGCCAAAAGAGGCCACCAGCGCCGGGCCATAAAAGGTAACCAGGCCAGTTTTGGCATGGATGCCGAGCAGCAGCGCCGTCACATCGGAGTAGCCAACGATGATCTTGGGGTCGCGCCTCAGCGCCTCAAAATCGAGGTAGGGCAGTAGGGAGTTGGAGTTGCTGCCGCCAATCACCGACATGATGCAGCGTACTTCTGGGTCGCGAATAAGGGCGTTGAGCTCCTCGGCCCGCGCGGCAATGGAGCCGGAACGCCAGTGCTCCTGCTGGCCGGTGAGGCTGCCCGCCTTGAGCCTAAAGCCCTGCCGCTCAAGAAACGCCCTGGCGCGGGCAAAACGGTTGGGTGCCCAAGCGGTCGCCGCGCTGGAAGGGGAGAAAAAAGCGATGGTATCGCCACGTCGGAGCAGCGGGGGAACCAATAACGTCATGACACACTCATCCTTGCCAATATCCAGCCATCGCAGAGTCGTTGAGACTCCTACACAACCCCTTTGATCACAACGGGTTTATCACTATCGTTTAGAAATACAAAACACTTGATTCATTATTAACAGATATTCTAAACACTATCCCCTTCCTAGAATGACCTCATTGCGATGGCCAACCCCGGTTGGTTGTCAGAATGGTCGGCCTGACAGCCCGAACGTTCTCTTTCCCACTTTTTCTCTCTGACTTATCAATGAGGTGCCTGTCATGAACAAAAACGCATCCCCCAGCGCATTGGTTGTAGAAGGCGGCGCCATGCGCGGCATATTTGCCAGCGGCGTGCTGGATGCGTTTATCGAGCATGACTATCGCCCCTTTGACTTCGCCATCGGCGTCTCGGCGGGGGCCACCAACTTGCTGGCTTATCTCGCCAGCCAGCATGGCCGCAGCCACGAGATCCTGACCAAACTGGCGTGCAGCCAGCAGTTTATGGATCCCCTGCGTTTTGCCAAGGGGGGCAATCTGGTGGATATCCACTGGCTGTGGAACACCAGCTGCAGCAAGTATCCTCTCGACATTCACGCCTACCGGGAGACCGGCATCCCCTTCTATGCGGTGGTGACCAATACCCTGACCGGCAAGGCGGAGTACATCCGGGTCAAGCCGGAGAACATGAACGAGGTGCTGCCCGCCAGCTGCGCCATTCCCCTCGCCTCCCACGAATACCCGGAGGTGCACGGGGTGCCGATGACAGATGGGGGGGTGGCTGACTCCATCCCGGTGATCGAAGCCTACCGCCGCGGTGCCCGTCACCTGACGGTGATCCTCTCCGAGCCCCTTGGCTATCGGCTCAAGCCGATGCCTTTCCCCTGGATGATCCGCACTCTGCTCAAGACCCGCCCCGCGCTGGCACAGGCGCTGGAGCAGCGGGATCGCAGCTACAACGAGGCGCTCGATTTTATCGCCAATCCGCCGGAGGACTGCCAGATCGAGGTGATCGCCCCGGCCGACTACTTCCCCGTCTCCCGTTTCACCCGCGATATCAACAAGCTGGAGATGGGATACTTAATGGGCAAGTGCGCAGGCTATCAGGCCGCCCTGCTCAATTGATAAGGCTTTTACAGGCATGACCCGACCTGCCGCGACGCACGCGCCGCCAACACAATAACAATCGGGTCAGTTGAGCAACATGAGTCATAAAAACAGACCGTGGCGAGGCAAGCGCGGCCAGAACCGGTGCCAGACCCCCTGACCGGCCCGCTCCTCATCCCTATGCCAGGGCATCTCACCCTCATACAAGGTGTTTATTTATGTCGTTTCTTCTCACCCATCCCGCGCTGGCGCAGCTGTTCGAGCGGCTGCGGCCCGATTACCGGATCATGGCGCCCGCGGCCGAATATCGGGGCGGCCGCTTCTCCGACACCGACAACGTCACCTATCACAGCATCCGTCATCCGGCCGATCTGGTGTGGCAGGAGAAGTCCCACTTCTCCCCAAAAGAGGTGGTGCTCCCCATCACCCAGACCCTGTTCTACTTCGACAATCTGGAGCTGCGCGAATCAAAGGTGGAGGCCAAGCCCACCCTGCTGTTCTTGCGCAGCTGTGATATCCACGCTCTGCGCAGGCTGGATCAGGTCTACCTGAAAAACGGCCAGAACAGCGACGTCTACTACGCCCGGCTGCGCAGCAAGCTCAAGCTGGTACTGCTGGAGTGCCGCGAGAGCTTCGAGAACTGCTTCTGCGTCTCCATGGGCAGCAACGAGACCCAGGACTACGCCGCCGCCATTCGTCTGAGCGATGAGGGTGCCCGTATTGAGGTGAAGGATCCCGAGCTGCTCGGCTACTTTGCCGAACTGGGTGAATCCGACGACTTCACCCCGGAATTTGTCCAGAGCAACCCGGTCAAGGTACGCACCCCGGACAGTGTCTGTGACGACCCCCAGCGGATCCGCCAGATCCTCACCGCCCATCCGGTCTGGGCCGAGTACGACAGCCGCTGCATCGGTTGCGGCCGCTGTACCACCTCCTGCCCGACCTGCAGCTGCTATAGCGTGCACGACCTCACCTATGCGGAGAACCCCAATCAGGGCGAGCGCCGTCGCCAGTGGGCCAGCTGCATGGTGGATGGCTTCAGCGACATGGCCGGTGGCCACGGTTTTCGCGCCAAGCATGGCGAGCGCCTGCGTTATCGCGCCCTGCACAAGGTCAACGACTACAAGGTCCGTCAGGGAGAGGAGCACATGTGCGTCGGCTGCGGCCGCTGCGACGATCGCTGCCCTCACTACATCTCCTTTAGCAACATCATCAACAAGATGACCGATGTGGTCGAACAGACCATCGCAGCCGACAACGCGCAGGGGGCGAACTGATATGTGCCAGTGCCAGCAAACCGCAACAGCAAAACCGCAGCAGGACGTGGTCGAAAACCGCCTGCTGCCCAAGGCCTACACCATTCTGGCCATCGAGCGTCACACCGAGCTTGAGTGGAACTTTCGGGTCTCCCGCGACTTTGATGTCCACTACGGCCAGTTTGTGGAGATCTCCCTGCCCACCGTCGGCGAAGCGCCCATCTCGGTCTCCGACTATGGCGATGGCTATGTGGATCTGTTGATCCGCAAGGTCGGCAAGGTAACCGATGCGCTGTTTGCCCTCGATGTGGGCGACAAGGTGTGGATGCGCGGCGTCCACGGCAACGGCTATCCGCTGGAGACCTACCGCAACCAGCACCTCATCGTGGTAGCTGGCGGCACCGGCGTCGCGCCGGTCAAGGGGCTGCTGCGCCGCTTCAGCAAACATCCGGAAGAGGTGAAATCCCTCGACATGATCCTCGGCTTCAAGAACGAGCAGGCGGTGCTTTATCGCCACGAGATGCCGCTCTGGGCCGAGCAGCAGAACCTCATCGTCACCCTGGACGAGGGCAAGGAGAGCGAGCAGTTTCGCATCGGCCGGGTCACCGACTACATCGACCAGTTGGATCTCTGTGACAAGGAGGATATCCAGGTGATCGTGGTCGGCCCCCCCATCATGATCCGCTTCGTGGTGCTCGCCTTCCTCGAACGGGGCATCCCCAAGGATCGCATCTGGGTCGACTACGAACGCCGCATGGCCTGCGCCGTGGGCAAGTGTGGCCACTGCCGGATGGGCGACACCTATATCTGCGTGGATGGACCGGTCTTTCGTTTTGACCAGGCCCAGCATCTGATCGACTGAGGGAGAACACCATGAGTCTCGATATCGACATCATCAAGGCCCGCGCCAAGAACGAATACCGCCTCTCCAAGGTGCGCGGCGAAGCGATGATCAGCGTACGCATTCCCGGCGGGATCATGCCCGCCCACCTGCTGGCAGTGGCCCAGCAGATCGCCGAACAGTACGGCAACGGCTTGATCCACCTCACCACCCGGCAGAAGCTGGCGATGCCCGGCATCAAGTATCAGGACATGGACAAGGTCAACGCAGCCCTCGAACCCTTTATCAAGGAGATCGAGGTGGAGACCTGCGGCATCGAGGTAGAGGACACCCGAGCCGGTTACCAGACCATCGGCGGGCGCAACATCGTCGCCTGTCAGGGCAACACCATCTGCCAGAAGGGCAATATCGACTGCACCGGGCTGGCTCAGCGGATGGAGAAACACCTCTACCCCAACCCCTATCACCTCAAGATGGTGATCGCCGGCTGTCCCAACGACTGCGCCAAGGCCAACATGGCCGACTTCGGCATCCTCGGCATCGCCAAGATCCACTTCAATGCCGAGCGCTGCATCGGCTGCGGCGCCTGCGTCAAGGCATGTAGCCACCACGCGGTGGATTGCATCGCCATCAAGCATGGCAAGGCGGTCAAGGAGGAGAGCAAGTGTATCGGCTGTGGCGAGTGTGTGCTGGCCTGCCCGACACTGGCCTGGCAGCGGGATCCCAAGCAGCTCTATATGGTCAAGCTGGGGGGGCGCACCAGCAAGAAGACTCCCCGTACCGGCAAGCTGTTTCTCAACTGGGTCACCGAAGAGGTGCTGCACGCGGTGATCAAGAACCTGTTCGAGTTCGAGGCCGAGATGCTGGATGGCAAACCCATCTACCTGCACATGGGTCACCTTATCGACCGGGCCGGTTATCACAAGTTCAAGGAGCGGGTGCTGCGCGGCGTCACCCTCAACCCGGAAGCCATGGTCGCTGACCGCATCTTCTGGGCCGAAGATCAGTACGTCGCCAACATGCACGTCAAAGCGGTGCAATAGGAAAAACCTCGTTTGGGGAAGCGTGATCAAGTGGCCGACACCGGTGGGGATCTGTCGTTGGCCCGGGCGTAGATCACCCTTCCCCTTTTTTATTCCCGTCGGGGGATCTTTCCCCCGACCATCCGGGGTGCGTCACGGCGCGCCCTGCTATCTCGCCCGGCGCGGCATTGCGAGCGGGCCAGCATCCGGAGCCTGTTATGGACTTTCTCCCTCTCTTCTGTCAGCTGCAAAACAAGCCGGTCCTGATCGTCGGCGGCGGTGAGGTGGCGGTGCGCAAGGCGCGCCTGCTGCTCGATGCCAAGGCGAAGATCACCATCAATGCCCCGCACCTGGAACCCCAGCTGATGAGCTGGGCCGAGCAGGGTCGCCTGACCGTCTGCGCCGCCGGCTTTCATCCCGAACTGCTCGATGGTAAGTGGCTGGTGATCGCCGCTACCAACCAGCAAGAGGTCAACCAGCAGGTCTTTCATGAGGCGAACCTGCGCCAGATCTTCTGCAATGTGGTGGACTCTCCGGCCCACTGCAGCGCCATCATGCCCGCGATCATTGACCGCTCGCCGCTGATGGTGGCCATCTCCAGCGCAGGCGCGGCGCCGGTACTGAGCCGCCAGCTGCGGGAAAAACTTGAAGCCATGCTGCCGCAACACCTCGGCCAGCTCGCGGCGCTGGCAGGCAAGCTGCGCGAGCGGGTCAAACTCATTCAGGACAAGCTGGCCCGCCGCCGCTTCTGGGAGCGACTCTTTAGCCACGATCGCCTCGCCCGCCAACTGGCCCGCGGCCAGCAGCAAGCTGCCGAACAGAGTGTCGCCGAGCTGCTCGATGAGCAACAGCAGAGCAAGGGAAGCGTAACCCTGGTGGGCGCCGGCCCTGGCGATGCGGGACTGCTTACCCTGAGCGGTCTGCAGCAGCTGCAACAGGCGGATGTGGTGGTCTATGACCGGCTGGTGTCGCAGGAGGTGTTGGCGCTTGTTCGCCGGGATGCCGAGCGGATCTTTGTTGGCAAGGAGGCGGGTCGCCACTGCGTGCCCCAGCAGGCGATCAACCAGCTGTTGCTGGAACAAGCGCAGCTGGGCAAACAGGTGGTGCGGCTCAAGGGGGGCGATCCCTTTATCTTTGGCCGGGGTGGCGAGGAGCTGGAAACCCTGGCCGAGGCGGGCATCTCCTTCTCGGTGGTACCGGGCATTACGGCAGCCTCAGGCTGCGCTGCCTACAGCGGCATTCCCCTCACCCACCGTGATCACGCCCAGCGGGTGCAGTTCATCACCGGCCACGACAAGGAGGGCAATATCGCCCAGGAGTGGTCGGCGCTGGCGGCCCCACGCCAGACCCTGGTGTTCTACATGGGGCTGGCCCACGCCGCCCGCATTCAGGATGCGCTGCAAACCCACGGCATGCCCGGTCATACCCCGGTGGCGCTGGTGGAGCAAGGCACCCAGCTCAGTCAGCGGGTGGTGCGCGGCGAGCTGCAGCAATTGGCCGAACTGGCCCGTCAGGTGAAGAGCCCGAGTCTCATCATCATCGGCTCGGTGGTCACTCTGGCCGACAAGCTGGACTGGTATGGAGAAGCCAACGCCATCCACGGCATCTAGCCCCGCACGGCGATCAACCAATAGAGACAACAAAACAGAGAGCGGCCATGCCGCTCTCTGTTTTTGCATCAATGACCAAGCCGTGGCACGTCTGTTACTCGAGCCGGATGGGGCCGGTATTCTGAACATCGCTGTCATTCCAGTCGCTCTCATCGCGAATAGGCGGCTCCCCCTGCAAGGTGTAGAGGATGGTGCCCTTGCGAAACTGCAGCGCACCATCGGCCCGCTTGGCCTTCACCTTGACCCCGTTGACCCACACCTGCTCCTTGCCATCCACCTGTATGTTGGCCACCGTGGCGCCTGTCTCGCGGTTTTTGGCGATCCACTTGCCCTGATAGGGCGAGTCCCCCTTGGCCATCGGCAGTGCGGCGGCCTTGCCCGCCGACCAGGCGTGCACGGTGCAAAAGCCGTGGGCCCGGCGATCATGTTTGATGACGTAATCCAGGGTGGGTTCGCTGGCGGGCAGATCGAAGGTGATCCCGATGACCACCTTGCCGCTCGTGGCCGAATAGGCGGCGGGCGCCAGCGTTTTCAGGGTCGCCTTCTTGCCATTGATAAAGACGTTGCCCCCTTGCGACTTGACCCGGATATCGGTGGGGCAAGTGGCGCTGAAGTTGGGCAGCGCCGCGAGGGCACTGCCGGCATGGGCGGTCATGGCCAACATGACAAGGGTCAGCAGAGCAGGTTTTTGATTCATTGTGATACGCCTTCAAGAGAAGAGAACCTCATCCGTGAGTGGTGTCGTTCCTGATGGCGGCACTCTAGCTTGACCCTCTCGGGCTACCCAGTTAAAAAAATAAAACCGGCCAGCGGAATTATTAATAAATATAAATTTTTATAATCAATGAGTTAAGTGATGTTCCTACCAGCCACCACGTATCAGCCAGCAATAAAAAAGCCGATAACCCGGTTATCGGCTCATTGCCCATGCAGAAGTGGATGCCCGATCAGACCACCACGGCGGTGCCACTGATGCTGACCATCAGCATGCTGCCATTTTGCCCCACCACTTCGTAGTCGATATCGATGCCGACCACTGCGTTGGCACCAAGGGCCGCTGCGCGCTCTTTCAGCTCATCGAAGGCGATCTCGCGGGCACGGGCCAGCTCTTTTTCATAGGCGCCGGAGCGGCCGCCGATGATGTCACGGATCCCGGCAAAGAGATCCTTGAAAATATTGGCGCCGAGAATGGCTTCGCCAACCACGATGCCGCGGTATTCACGAATGGCTTTGCCTTCCAGCGTGGGGGTCGTCGAGAGGATCATCTTGAACTCCTGTGAGTAGCAGAAGGGCTCAGACTACCCCAACTGCCCGAAAATCCCAACCGGGGGATGACCTGTACGACGCCGTCCTTAAAAATCACGACAGCCAGATAAAAAAACACCGCGCACGGGGCGCGGTGTTTTTTTCGGAGGGCCATTGCCAACGGCAAGCCGTCACGGATTGTAAGAGACCACCGAGCCACTGAGGCCGGTCATCTGGGAGATCCGCCCCTGCATCCCCTGCAGTTTGGCCTTGGAGACATCCGGCCCGATAAAGACCCGATTGAGCTGACCCTGCACCGGTGTGCGCGGCGAGGTGTGGGCAGAGTAGCCCGCCGCCCGCAGCTTGCTCACCAGCGCGTTGACGCTGTCGACGTTCTTGAAGGCGCCAAGCTGGAGGATCCAGCTACCCTGCGCCGGTGCCGCAGCAGGCGCGGGAGTGGTCGGCTGGGTCATCTTGCTTTCAATCAGATCGTCGAGGGACTTGATCTGACCCGCCTGCGGCTTGGCCGGCGCGGGTGCCTTGGCCACTTCAACCGGTTTGGCTGGCGTCGGCTTGGGTGCTGGCTTTGGCGGTTCGACCGGCTTTTTGGCCACCACTTCCGGCTTGGGCTGTGGCTTGGGTTGGGCATTCTGTTGCGGCTGAACCGGCGCCGGTGCGGCAGGGATTGTCGCCGGCTGCGCACCGTTGCCCTGACCGGCGAGGGTCATGGGGTCAGCCACCTCTTCCACTTGCCACTGCTGGGCCGCAGAGGCCTGTTGCTGGCTGGCCAGATGATCGGCTGGCAGGCTGCTGGCTGCCGAGACCTGCAGCGCAGGCTTGGCAGGCTCCAGCTCGGGGCGCAGCGGGATCTTGGCAAAGGCCTCCTCCTTTTGTGCCAGCTTGTGACCATCCAGCAAGTCCGGCAGGAAAATAACAACCAGGGCCACCAGGATGACGGTGCCCACCAGACGGTTTTGAAACTTCGAGGCCAAGTTGAATCCTACCTTTACGTAACTCAATATGCGATTTGGCTCCCCCCCGAGGGCCGGGGAGCCGGGGTGTGGCCTAGACGGCGACACCCGCCAGAATGTCGGCGACAGTGTAAAACGAACCAAACACAATGACCATATCGTCCGGACTCGATGCGGCCAACGCTGCCTGATAAGCGGCGCTGACATCATCAAACTCTCTGGCAGGCTCCTTGCCCTTCCCCAACGCCGCAGCCAGCTGCGCAGCAGTGGCGGCGCGCGGGCCGGTGAGGCTGGCCAGATACCACTCGCCGATCAGACCATCGAGTTCGGCAAGGGATCCCGCCATGTCCTTGTCTTTGAGCATGCCGACCACGGCGCGGCGCACACCCGAGCAGGGCATCTTGCGCAATTGCGCGGCCAGATAGGCCGCCGAATGGGGGTTGTGGGCCACATCGACGATCACCAGCGGCGCACTTTGCAGCTGCTGCATCCGGCCAGCCAGTCGGGCATTGGCCAGCCCGTCGCGGATAGCAGACTCCGGCAGCGGCAAGCCGAGGGACTCCAGCGCTGCCAGCACGGTCACCGCGTTCATCAACGGCAGCGCCGGTTTTGGCAGATCCCGCCACTGGTTGAGGCCGTGATAATCCCAACCGCTCTCATGCTCATCGCCACGAAAATCGATACCGACCTGACGCAGGTTTGCGCCAAGACGCTGTGCTTCGATCGCGATAGTCGCAGGCGGATTGGGCTCGCCACTGATGGCGGGTTTACCGGCGCGATAGACGCCAGCCTTCTCCACCGCCACTGCTTCGCGGGTATCACCCAGCCAGTCGCAGTGATCGAGGGCAATGGAGGTGATCATCGCCACATCGGACTCCACCACATTGGTGGCGTCGAGCCGACCGCCCAGCCCCACTTCCAGCAGCAGCACATCGGGGGCGGCGCGGCAGAAGAGCCACAAGCCGGCCAGGGTGGCGAACTCGAAGAAGGTAAGGGCAATCTCGCCACGAGCCGCTTCCACCTCGGCAAAGGCGGCGCAGTGATCGCTGTCGGCCAGCTCTTGCCCGTTGACCCGCACCCGCTCGGTAAAGCGCAGCAGATGGGGCGAGGAGTAGACACCGACCTTATAGCCTGCGGCCATCAGAATGCTGGCCGCCATGGCACAGCTGGAGCCCTTGCCGTTGGTGCCCGCCACCGTGATCACCTTGAACGGCAGCTGGGTAAGCCCCATACGCCGGGCGACAGCACCGACCCGATCCAGCCCCATGTCGATATTGACCGGATGGATCTGCTCCAAATAAGAAAGCCAGTCGACAAGCGACCGGCTTTGGGATTGTTGCATGTTTGAACTCATCTTCACTCTTCGATGACGTGAGTATTCAGCATTTTGGCGAGCAGGCTGGCCAGACGGTTACGCATTTCGCGGCGATCGATGATGATATCGATGGCACCCTTTTCCAGCAGGAACTCGGAGCGCTGGAAGCCTTCCGGCAGCTTCTCGCGCACGGTCTGCTCGATAACGCGCGGGCCGGCAAAGCCGATCAGCGCCTTGGGCTCGCCCACGTTGATGTCACCCAGCATCGCCAGACTGGCAGAGACGCCACCCATGGTGGGATCGGTCAGCACGGAGATATAGGGCAGTCCCGCCTTGGTGAGTCTGTCCAGCGCAGCACTGGTCTTGGCCATCTGCATCAAGGAGAAGAGGGCTTCCTGCATGCGAGCACCACCAGAGGCGGAGAAGCAGACCAGGCCACGGCCTTCCTTGATGCACTCCTCGACGGCGCGCACGAAGCGGGCACCGACCACGGAGGCCATGGAGCCCCCCATGAAGGAGAACTCGAACGAACAGGCGACAACCGGTACCCCTTTGAGGGTCCCTTTCATCACCACCAGCGCATCTTTCTCCGCCGTCTCTTTCTGAGCGGCAGACAAACGATCCTTGTAGCGCTTGGAATCCTTGAATTTCAGTACATCCTGCGGCTCCAGCTCGGCACCGATCTCGGTACGACCCTGCTCATCGAGGAAGCTCTCGAGACGGGCGCGGGCGCTGATGCGCATATGATGATCACACTTGGGGCACACTTCGAGGTTGCGCTCCAACTCTGCCCGGTAGAGCACCTGTTCACAAGCACTGCACTTGGTCCACACCCCTTCCGGAATGTTGTGACGACGGGGCGCAGTGATCTTGCTCTTGGGAAGAATCTTCTCAAGCCAGCTCATGGAATTCCTTAATGCTTTTGTGCCTGACAAAACGCATCGAGCCTAGATTGTTCAATGACTTAATAGCTCGATGGCAACAAATGACGGGTCATTAAACCACAATTTTTCGGGCGCAGTTACTAAAAACTGGTCGTACCCGGTGCCGAGTCTGGCAGCCACAGCGGGCCTAGCGGCAACTGCGGCAGAGCAAACTCGGCCGGGTAATCCACGTCGACCAGATAGAGGCCACCGGCCTTGGCGGTCGGCCCGGCCAGATTGCGATCCTTGGCAGCCAGCACCTCGGCAATCCACTCCACCGGTTTGAGCCCCTGCCCC